>NZ_FNDI01000006.1:0-242726 GCF_900100565.1 Paraburkholderia steynii
TTTGCCTACTTTTCTTTGCGGCGGCAAAGAAAAGTAGGTGCCGCCCCGCACAGGGGCAACGCGTGAAGCACGAAGGCATAGCGCGGATGCCAGCGCAAAGGCAAGAACACCGAATGGCAACGCCCGCGGCGCCACAAACGCCCAACCGCAAAAAACACCAAAACCCTCCCGCCGCAAGGCAAAAAAACCCAAATCACCCCGCATTAACCCAGTAATCAGGCCGCGCATAAACCTCTTTCAGATAATCAATGAAATACCGCACTTTGGCAGGCACATACCGCTGCTGCGGATAAACAGCAAGAATGTCGTAATCAGGCAGCGCATATTCATCGAGCACGGTCTCAAGCTCGCCCCTTGCGAGTTGCTGATCGATTTCCCACGTCGAGCGCCAGCCGAGCCCGAGCCCTTCGGACACCCAGCGGTGCAGCAACTCGCCGTCGTTGCAATCGAGCGTGCCACCGACACGCACCGTCGTCAGCTTGCCATTTCGCCGGAAGTACCAGCCGCGGTTCTGCCCGCCTTGCAGATTGAACGCGAGGCAATTGTGAGCCGGCAGATCCTCGAGCGCCTTCGGCTTGCCATGCTTGCGGAAGTACTCAGGCGTCCCGCACACGACGCGCCGGTTCGTCGCCAGCTTGACGGCCACAAAGTTCGGATCGACCGCGCCACCGATGCGAATCGACAGATCGTAGCCCTCGCGCACCAGATCGACGACGCGGTCGGTCAGATTGAACGAAACCTGTAATTCGGGCTTGTCCTTCAGAAATTCGGGCGCGAGCGGCGCAACATGCTTACGCCCGAACGCGGCGGGCGCCGACACGATCAGATGCCCGTTGACCGAGCGCCGCCCCGCCATCAACTCGTTTTCCGCCTGATCCCATTCGCTGAGCAGGCCGCGGCAGCGTTCGAGAAACGCCGCGCCCTCTTCGCTGACCACCAGCCGGCGCGTCGAACGGTACATCAGCTTGACGCCCAGGCGCTTTTCGAGCGCGTCGATCCGGCGTCCGAGAATCACGGGCGACACACCCTCTTCCAGCGCCGCCGACGCCAGGCTGCCCGCGTCCGCGACGCGCACGAACGTTTCAATCTGTTTAAAGCGATCCATTTTTCGTCTCCAGGTGCTGTGGCACGGGCTTCTCGCCGCAACGCGCCCCACTGGGCGTCCCACCCGCATTCCATACTTTTTGTTTTGGAATAAGCGACCTTGAATGATCTTATCAAACCTTAGATGCAGTCTTAAAGTGTGCCTAACACCAATCCGCTTTACAGACTTCCAGGAGACATTCATGGCCAAGATGAGAGCCGTCGACGCAGCGGTGCTCGTGCTCGAAAAAGAAGGCATCGACACGGCATTCGGCGTTCCGGGCGCCGCCATCAATCCGTTCTACTCGGCCATGCGCAAGGCAGGCAACATCAGTCACGTGCTGGCGCGCCACGTCGAAGGCGCATCGCACATGGCGGAAGGCTATACGCGAGCAGCGCCGGGCAATATCGGCGTGTGTATCGGCACGTCGGGCCCCGCGGGCACCGACATGATCACGGGCCTCTATTCCGCCTCGGCCGATTCGATCCCCATTCTCGCGATCACCGGCCAGGCGCCGCGCGCGCGTCTGTACAAGGAAGACTTCCAGGCCGTCGATATCGAATCGATCGCCAAGCCCGTCACGAAGTGGGCCGTCACGGTGCGCGAACCGGCTCTCGTGCCGCGCGTGTTCCAGCAGGCGTTCCATCTGATGCGCTCGGGCCGCCCTGGTCCCGTGCTGGTCGACCTGCCCATCGACGTGCAGCTCGCCGAGATCGAGTTCGACATCGAGACTTACGAGCCGCTGCCCATCTACAAGCCCGCCGCGACGCGCAAGCAGATCGAAGCCGCGCTCACGCTGCTCAACGATTCCGCGAAGCCGCTGATCGTCTCCGGCGGCGGCGTGTTGAACGCTGCCGCTGAAGATCTGCTCGTGCAGTTCGCCGAAACGATCGGCGTGCCCGTGATCCCGACGCTGATGTCCTGGGGCGCGATTCCCGACGATCACCCGTTGATGGCGGGCATGGTCGGCCTTCAAACGTCGCACCGCTACGGCAACGCGACGATGCTCGCCTCCGACTTCGTGCTCGGCATCGGCAACCGTTGGGCGAACCGTCACACGGGCAGCGTCGAGGTGTACACGAAGGGCCGCAAGTTCGTACACGTCGATATCGAACCGACGCAGATCGGCCGCGTGTTCGGCCCGGATCTCGGCATCGTGTCCGACGCGAAGCTCGCGCTCGAACTGTTCGTCGAAGTTGCGAAGGAATGGAAGGCTGCGGGCAAGCTGAAGGACCGCGGCGCATGGGTCGAGGAATGCCAGGAACGCAAGCGCACGCTGCAACGCAAGACGCACTTCGAGAACGTGCCGATCAAGCCGCAGCGCGTGTACGAAGAGATGAACAAGGTGTTCGGCCGCGATACGTGCTACGTGAGCACGATCGGCCTGTCGCAGATCGCCGCCGCGCAGTTCCTGCACGTGTTCAAGGCGCGCAACTGGATCAACTGCGGCCAGGCGGGCCCGCTCGGCTGGACGATTCCGGCAGCGCTGGGCGTGCGTGCCGCTGATCCGCAGCGCCCCATCGTCGCGCTGTCGGGCGACTACGACTTCCAGTTCATGATCGAAGAACTGGCCGTGGGCGCGCAATTCAAGCTGCCGTACGTGCATGTGGTCGTGAACAACTCGTATCTGGGCCTGATCCGCCAGGCGCAGCGCGCGTTCGACATGGACTTCTGCGTGCAGCTCGCGTTCGACAACATCAACGCGCCGGAACTCGAAGGCTACGGCGTCGATCACGTCGCGGTTGCAGAAGGTCTCGGCTGCAAGGCGATCCGCGTGTTCAAGCCGGAAGAGATCAAGCCGGCGCTCGAAAAAGCGCAGTCGATGCTCTCCGAGTACAACGTGCCCGTAATCGTCGAAGTGATTCTCGAGCGTGTGACGAACATTTCGATGGGCGCCGAGATCGACGCGATCAACGAGTTCGAGGATCTCGCCGTGACGCGCGCCGATGCGCCGAGCGCGGTCAGCCTGCTCGACTGATTGCCGTACCCGCCTCATCCGGGCGGACGCGTTTCCAGTGAAACGCATCCGCCCGCGCCGTGCTGTTCAATTTGACCGACCAGAGAGAAAAAGCAACATGCCGAAATTTGCCGCGAATCTCACGATGCTGTTCAACGAACTCCCGTTCCTCGACCGCTTTGCAGCGGCCGCCGACGCGGGCTTTGACGCCGTCGAATTTCTGTTCCCGTACCCGTATCAGATCGCCGAGTTGTCCGAGCGGCTCGCGCAGAACAAGCTGAAGCTCGTGCTGCACAACCTGCCCGCCGGCAACTGGGAAGCGGGCGAACGCGGGATCGCTTCGCTGCCGGATCGCGTCGGCGAGTTTCAGGAAGGCGTGGGCCGCGCGATCGAGTACGCGAAGGCGCTGAAGGTGCCGCAACTGAACTGCCTCGTCGGCATTCCGAAGGGCGTCGATGCCGACAAGGCGCGCGCGACGATCGTCGATAACCTGCGTTTCGCCGCTGCAGCGTTGAAGAACGAAGGCATCCGGCTGCTCGTCGAGCCGTGCAACTCGTACGACATTCCGGGCTTCGCGTTGAACCGTTCGTCGGAAGGACTCGACGTGATTCAGGCCGTCGGCTCCGACAACCTGTTCCTGCAATACGACATCTATCACATGCAACGGATGGAAGGCGAACTCGCCGCGACGATCAAGAAGAACTTCGCGCAGATCGCCCACATCCAGCTCGCCGACAACCCGGGCCGCAACGAACCGGGCACGGGCGAAATCAATTATCCGTTCCTGTTCGATCTGCTCGATTCGCTCGGCTATCAGGGCTACGTCGGCTGCGAGTACAAGCCGCGTACGACGACGGCGGAAGGCCTCGGCTGGCTGGAGAGCGTCGCGGGCGTGAAGCGCGCTCATGCCTCCGCCTGATATCGGCGCCTGATTGCAACGACACACGAGCACATTTCGAACCTTATTTACTGGAGACTCATTCAATGGCAAAGATCGGTTTCATCGGCCTCGGCATCATGGGCGCGCACATGGCGCGCAATCTCATCAAGGGCGGCCATACGCTGTTCGTCAATGGCGCGTACCCGGTGCCGGAAGATCTCGCCAAAACGACCACGTCGGTCGCTGATTCGACGGCTGTTGCGCAGGCGGCCGACATCGTCGTGATCATGGTGCCCGACACACCCGACGTCGCGAACGTGCTGTTCGCCGATGACGGCGTGGCGAAGGGCCTGACGAAGGGCAAGCTCGTGATCGACATGAGCTCGATCTCGCCGCTCGACACGCAGGCGTTCGCGAAGAAGATCAACGAACTGGGTTGCGACTACCTCGACGCGCCCGTCTCCGGCGGCGAAATCGGCGCACGCGATGCGACGCTGACGATCATGGTCGGTGGTCCGCAAAAGTCATTCGATCTGGCCAAGCCGCTGTTCGACCTGATGGGCAAGAACATCTCGCTGATCGGCGACAACGGCGCGGGACAGACCTGCAAGGTGGCGAACCAGATCATCGTCGCGCTGAACATCGAAGCGGTCGCGGAAGCGCTGTTGTTCGCGGCGCGTTCGGGCGCCGATCCGGAGCGCGTGCGCAAGGCGTTGATGGGTGGCTTCGCGTCGTCGCGGATTCTCGAAGTGCATGGCGAGCGCATGACGAAGCGCACGTTCAATCCGGGCTTCCGGATCGAGCTGCACCAAAAGGACCTGAACCTCGCGCTCGATGGCGCGCGCAAGCTTGGCATCGCATTGCCGCATACGGCCAGTGCCCAGCAACTGTTCAGCGTGTGCGCGGCGAACGGCGGCAAGGCATGGGATCACTCGGCGATGGTTCGCGCGCTCGAAATCATGGCGAATTTTGAAGTCGCGCAGGCGCCTTCTGCCGATCAGAAAGCGGCTTGAGCGAGCCTGTAGCGCTTTAATGCAATGACGGCTGCCGTGTGCGAATCACGGTGGCGCACAAGTGGGGCGCCTGGTCCGGCGCGCGGCACGCATCGGATTGGGCAAATCATGTCGCTCTGGGCTGAGAGCGGCAAGTGGGGTCCGCAGCGGCACCCGGCGATGACGGGGAAGCCTTGGTCGGTCAGACGTCATCGTCGGGTGTCCTGCTGTGGTTTGGTTTTTTTGTCTGCGACGCGTTGGTGTGGTGTGCCTGTTTTTGCGCTGGCATATGCGTTGCGGTGTTTGTCATTCACGCGTTGCACCTGTGCATTTGCCTTTTCGCTGGCATCCGCGCTTTGTTAGCGTGCTTCAAGCGTTGCCCCTGTGCGGGGCGGCACCTACTTTTCTTTGCCGCCGCAAAGAAAAGTAGGCAAAAGAAAGCGGCTAACACCGCCAACATTTCTTCCTGCCTGAGGGACCCCAACCGGTCCCTCACTTCACACGGCAACTTCTCGATTCATGTTCGTTGCCAACGCTCTAATCCAGCGCATCACCCACTTCACACCCCCGCGTTACAGCACGCCGTGCCAGATATTCCTCCGCCGCCCAGGTGGCAAACTGTGTGTAGGCAGTAGTGCCACACACGCCACACTTCGGACCGATAGCGCACGCTCCATCCTGTAAGAGCGCTACCTTATACGAAGCGACAACCTACACACAGTTTGCCACCTGGGCGGCACATACCATTCGCTGCCGCTTGCCCGAGTACGGGTATTCGAAGCGGGTGAGACGTTCATTCGAAGCGTTAGCAACGCACGTGAACAAGGGTGTTGCCGTGTGAAGCGTAAGACCGGTTGGGGTCCCTCAGGCAAACACAAGAACTGGCGGTGTTAGCCGCTTTCTTTTGCCTACTTTTCTTTGCGGCGGCAAAGAAAAGTAGGTGCCGCCCCGCACAGGGGCGACGCTTGAGGCACGAAGGCATAACGCGGATGCCGGCGCAAAGGCAAACACACCGCGCCGGAGCTCGCGCAGCAAACACCGTAACCCGGATGCCAGCGCAAAAACAGGCACACCACACCAGCACGTCGAAGACAAACAAAAACCTCACCGAAGGCTATGATAAAAAGCCGCCAGATTGGCAATATCATCATCGGAAAGAGGCTTCGCGACCAACGACATCATGTCATTCTGCCGCGCTCCCGACTTGAAGTCCTTCAGCGCCTTAATCAGATAGTCCTCATTCTGCCCAGCCAGATTTGGCGCCTCAGGAATCTTGGCGATGCCATCCATCCCATGACACGCCTGGCACTGCACGGCCTTGGCACGCCCCTTGGCGACATCGGCTGCATTCGCCGCGCAGGCGAACCCTGCAACAACGAACGCAACCACTAGAGGTACCCCAAAAAAGCCCTTCATTTCGCGTACGAAATCCGATAAATCGCGCCAGCGTAATCATCCGACACGAGCAACGACCCATCCTGCAACTGCTGCACATCGACAGGACGTCCCATGTACTCACCGTTCGGCGTCAACCAACCTTCCGCGAAAACCTCGGTTTCCCCGACCGAGCCATCATCCTTGACAGGCGTGTACATAATGCGCGCACCAATCGGCTTCGTCCGATTCCACGACCCATGCTCCGCATCAAAAATGCCGCCCTGATACTTCTCCGGAAACATCTTGCCGGTATAGAACGTCATGCCAAGATCCGCCGCGTGCGCAGCGTACTCGACCATCGGGAACACCACGCCCGCAGGCGGCGTCTGGTCCTTGTATTCCTCCGTGCGCACATGCCCGCCGCCATACCATGGGAACCCGAAGTTCGCGCCCGCCTTCGTCGCGTGATTCAGTTCGCCAGGCGGGATGTCATCGCCCATGCCGTCCACCTGGTTGTCGGTGAACCACAGCGACTTGTCCTTCGGATTGAAATCGAGGCCCACCGAGTTACGCACCCCATGTGCATACACTTCGCGATTCTTGCCGTTCTGGTCCAGGCGGATGATGCCCGCGAGTCCGTTCTTGTCGAGCTCGGCGAGCTTGTCCTTGGGCGGTACGTTCCACGGCTGGCCGAGCGCGATGTACAGCTTCTTGTCAGGTCCGACGCGGCAATAACGCGCGCCATGGTTGAAGCTTTCAAACTGCGGCGGAATCAGCTTGCCCTGCGGTACGACCACAGCGGCGGCCACGTCCGGCCCGCCCTCGCCGAAGAACTGCGCGGCGGGGAACGCCAGCACGCGGTTCTGCTCGACGATGTACAGCACGCCATCCGGCGAGAAGCACACGCCATTGGGCACCTTGAACGTAACGGAACTCGCGAACTGCACGACGTCGTCGGCGACGCGCCGCTTGGTCCGGTCCGTCACCTGCCACACACGATCCTTGCGCGTGCCGACGAACACCACGCCCGTCGACGGCTCGATCGTCATCGCGCGGGCCTCGGGCACGATCGCATACAGTTCGATCTTGAAGCCGGGCGGCAGCTTGATCGCCTTCAGGTTCTCGCGCAGCGCGTCGGCGCGCGCGCCCGTCTGCGGCACAGTTTCGGCTGGTTTCGTGTTGCCCGTGGTCTTGAAGTTCGACAGCGTCTGCACGTTGTCCTGCGCGGCGTAAGCGGCAGGCAGGATCGCGAATGCTGCGCCGATGGCGAGCGGCAAGAGCTTCAGGGATGCGTTCATCGGTATGTCTCCTGTCATTTTGATGCGGTTTGTTGGACCTGCAACGACCGGTACGGGAAAGACATGAACGTAATGGATGCAGCGTGTGATGGCACCGCAAGCCGTTGCGAGTGCAACGGAACCCGTTTGCGATGCCATCTGAAAGCTTGCCGTGCGCCGGGCTATTGACTGTTATAGACGATGTTCAGTCAAACGTCTGAACGAATGCCTGCCACGCGGCATCCGCGAAGCAGGCTTCCAGACGAGGGAATGTGAGCGAGCGACGCGTTATATCCGCGAGGAACGATCGCGTCGTCTTGTGATGCGGAAGGAATCAGAACGTATCGAAGATTTGCTGCAACGCAACCGGTGTCGTAAGGCCCGCCGCGAGCGCGAGCATCAGCAGCACGCGCGCCTTGTACGGATTGAGCGCGCCTGCCGTGACAAAGCCGAGCGCATCGTCGGCGGCTGCACCATTGCGCATCACGTGACCCGAGCCGACACGCGACGACCGCACGATCGCGACGCCCTTGGCCGCGGCCTCGACGAGCGCCGTCTGCACTGTCGAGTGAATCGAGCCGTTGCCCGTACCCGCGACGACGATACCCTTCACGCTCGCTGAAACAAGCGCATCGACGGCCACGCGCGACACGCCCGCATAGCTCGTCACGACTTCGACCAACGGCCATGCCGCGCTGTTCGAATCGATCACGAACGGTGTCGCGCCCGTATGCGGCCGCACGACGCTGCGCTGAAACTCGACGCGCCCGTCCTGCACCCAGCCGAGCGCGCCGATTTCGGGTGACTGAAACGCATCGACGGCATACGTGCTCGTCTTTACGACGTCGCGTGCGCTGTGAATGCGGTTGTTGAACGCGACCAGCACGCCCTGCCCTCGGGCTTTGGCGTTGCCCGCGACGATCACGGCGTTGAGCAGATTCAGCGGGCCATCGGCCGACAGTGCCGACGACGGCCGCATCGCCGCCGTCAGCACGACAGGCTTGTCGCTCTTGACGCTCAGATGCAGCAGATAGGCGGTTTCTTCGAGCGTATCGGTGCCATGCGTGACGACCACGCCGTCGACTTCATCGGAGGCCAGCAGCGTATTGATGCGCTGCGCGAGCGTGCTCCACAACGCGAGCGCCATGTCCTTGCTGTCGACGCTCGCGACCTGTTCGGCCTGCACGTTCGCAACAGCAGCCAGCGACGGCACGGCGGCAAGCAATTGCCCGACGCCGACGACGCCCGCCTGATAACCCGAAGTATTGGTCGCGTCAGGCGCGGCGCCCGCGATTGTGCCGCCCGTCGCAAGCACGGCGATGCGCGGCAGCGCGCGCGTTGCAGAAGTAGAGGTATTCATGGCGGCGATTGTAAGCGATGCGCACGCCGCCGCCATCGATGAAAACGCGAGCCTCTAGATGAAGCTCGCGCGCAAAACACCCGTTATCAGGCCGCTTCGCGCAACTGACTCGCGATATCCGCTTCATGCAGTTGCGGCGCGAACATCTCGATCAGCCGGTACGCATAGGCACGCAGGAACGCGCCCTTGCGCAAGCCGATGCGCGTCGTGCTCGCTTCGAACAGATGCTGCGTGTCGAGCGCGACGAGTTCGGTATCGCGCTTCGGATCGAACGCCATCGCCGCGACGATGCCGATGCCCATGCCAAGTTCGACGTAGGTCTTGATCACGTCGGCGTCGATGGCCGTCAGCACGACGTCGGGCAGCGCGCCCACCTTCGCGAATGCCTGGTCGATGTGCGAGCGGCCCGTGAAATCCTGGTCGTACGTGACGATCGGGTATTCGGCGATCTCTTCCAGCGTGATGTTCTCGCGGCCCACCAGCGGATGCCCCTTCGGCACGACGACCACGTGATGCCATGAATAGCACGGGAACGTAACGATGTCGGGATATCGGTCGAGCGCTTCCGTCGAAATGCCGATGTCGGCCTCGCCGTTGATGATCATCTGCGCTATCTGCTGCGGGTTGCCCTGGCGAAGCGCGAGATGCACCTTCGGAAAAACCGAAGTGAACTGGCGCACCACCTTCGGCAGCGCGTATCGCGCCTGCGTGTGCGTCGTCGCGACGACGAGGTGACCATTGTCCTGATCCGCATACTGGCGCGCGACTCGGCGCAGATTCTCCGCGTCGAGCAGCATGCGTTCGATCAGCTGATGCACCGCCTTGCCCGGCTCCGTCAGCCCGGTCAGTCGCTTGCCGCGTCGAATGAAAATATCGACGCCAAGCTCATCTTCGAGATCCTTGATCTGCTTCGAGACGCCCGACTGCGACGTGTACAGCACGTTCGCGACTTCCGTCAGGTTCATGTTCTGCCGCACGGCTTCGCGCACGAAGCGCAACTGCTGGAAATTCATATCGATGTCTCCGGTTCGGCCAGAGTAGGTTTGTTGTTCAATGCCTGGGTTGAAATGCGCTCGGCGCGCCGTTCAATGTGCAGGGAATACACGCAACGCGCGCGGCACGGCCGTCACGCCGTCGCCGACAGCAAGCTGCAACTCGCGCCATGCTTCGCGATCCAGTTCCGCTTCGAGCACGTGACCTGCGCGCCCTTCGAGCTCGACACGCACCGAGCCACCCAGCGTCACCACGCGCCGCACGCCGACGACGATGCCGTCGCGATGCCCCGAAGCCTGCGGATACAGCACGAGATCGTGCGGACGCACATAAGCGAACGCCGCTCCCTGGAAGTTCGCTTCGATTGCGATCGGCTGCGCAGCGCCATCGACGACGAAACCCTTGCCGTCGACGCTGCCATGCAGCCGGTTCGCCGCGCCGAGAAACTCGTAGACGAACGAGGTCTGCGGATGATCGTAGACGTCTTGCGGGCTGCCCACCTGCTCGACGTGCCCGTGGTTCAGCACGACGATACGGTCCGCGACTTCTAGCGCTTCTTCCTGGTCATGCGTGACGAAGATCGTCGAGATATGCAGGTCGTCGTGCAGACGGCGCAGCCAGCTGCGCAGTTCCTTGCGCACTTTCGCGTCCAGCGCGCCGAACGGTTCGTCGAGCAGCAGCACTTTCGGCTCGACGGCCAGCGCGCGCGCCAGTGCGATACGTTGCCGCTGACCGCCCGACAGTTCCGACGGATAGCGCTGCGCGAGCCAGTCGAGTTGCACGAGCTTCAGCAGTTCATGCACTTTCTCACGGATCACGGCTTCGGACGGGCGCTCCTTGCGCGGCTTCACGCGCAGCCCGAACGCGACGTTCTCGAACACCGTCATGTGACGGAACAGCGCGTAATGCTGGAACACGAAGCCGACGTTGCGCTCGCGCGCGCCCACTTCCGCGACATCCTGGCCTTGCAGCACGACCTGGCCCGCGTCCGCGTATTCGAGGCCCGCGATTACGCGCAGCAAGGTGGTCTTGCCACAGCCCGAAGGTCCAAGCAGCGCGACGAGTTCGCCCGGCGGAAAATCGAGCGAGACGTTGTCGAGCGCGGTGAAATCGCCAAAGCGCTTTTGCAGATTGCGTACGGTGATGCCCATCTTTGACAACTCTCCTTACTGGACCGATTGTGCGGCGGTATTCGTCGACGGCGTGGCCGGCTTGCTCACGGGACCGGCATGCGCGGGCACGTCGCGCGCGCTCGCCAGTTCTGCCGACATGTGACGCTCGGCGAGCAGCTTCAGGCCGAGCGTGACGAGCGCAAGCAACGCGAGCAGCGACGCCACGGCGAAGGCCGCCGAAAAGTTATATTCGTTGTAGAGAATCTCGACGTGCAGCGGCATCGTGTCCGTCTGGCCGCGAATGTGGCCCGACACCACCGACACCGCGCCGAACTCGCCCATCGCGCGCGCGTTACACAGGATCACGCCATACAGCAGACCCCATTTCACGTTCGGCAGCGTGACGCGCCGGAAGATCTGCCAGCCCGACGCGCCGAGCACGTGCGCAGCCTCTTCCTCGTCGTTGCCTTGCGCCTGCATCAGCGGAATCAGCTCGCGCGCGACGAACGGGAACGTGACGAAGATTGTCGCGAGCACGATGCCCGGCACCGCGAAGATGATCTGCACGTTGTGATCGGCGAGCCACGGTCCGAACCAGCCTTGCGCGCCGAACATCAGCACGTAGATCAGGCCGGAGATCACGGGCGACACCGAGAACGGCAGATCGATCAGCGTCGTCAGCAGCGCCTTGCCGCGGAACTCGAACTTCGCGATACACCACGATGCCGCGAGGCCGAATACGAGGTTGAGCGGCACGGCGATCGCTGCCGTCAAGAGCGTCAGCTTGATCGCCGACACCGCATCGGGATCCGCGAGCGACTCGAAGTAGTACGCAACGCCCTTGCTGAACGCCTGATAGAACACGGCAACGAGGGGCAGCGCGAGAAACAGCGCGAGAAACAGCAGCGCGATGCCCGTCAGAATCCAGCGCACGACGCGCGGCTCCGTTACCGGATCGGGACGGCGCACAGTGTTGGCGTTGCCCGCGCCCGAGCTGGACAGCACTACGGAATCCTGGCTCATTGCGCACCTCCCGTCAGTGCAGCCGACGACACAACCGGCACGGTAGGCGCCGTGCGGCCGCGGGTCGTGCGCCGCTGCAGATACCACTGGAGTGTGTTGATCAGCAGCAGCATCAGGAACGACACCACCAGCATCACGACAGCCAGCGCCGTTGCGCCCGCGTAATCGTATTGCTCGAGCTTCGTGATGATCAGCAGCGACGTGATCTCCGACTTCATCGGCACGTTGCCCGCGATGAAGATCACCGAGCCGTATTCGCCCAACGCGCGCGCGAACGCCAACGCAAAACCCGTCAGCAACGCGGGAAACACAGAAGGAAACACGACGCGCCGGAACGTCAGCCAGCGCGACGCACCCAGGCACGCAGCCGCCTCTTCCTGCTCGCGCTCGAACTCTTCGAGCACGGGCTGCACGGTCCGCACGACGAACGGCAAGCCGATGAAGGTCAGCGCAACCAGCACGCCCGCCGGTGTGAACGCGATCTTGATGCCGAGCGGTTCGAGAAACTGGCCGACCCAGCCATTACCCGAATAAATCGCCGCGAGCGAGATGCCCGCCACCGATGTGGGCAGCGCAAACGGCAGATCGACGACGGCGTCGATGATGCGCTTGAACGGAAACTTGTAGCGCACCAGCACCCACGCGACCAGAAAGCCGAACACCGCGTTGATCAGCGCGCCGCCGAGCGCCGAGAAGAACGTCAGCCGGTACGACGCGAGCACGCGCGGCGACGTAACGGCGCGCACGAACTGGCTCCAGTCGAGCGTGGCCGTCTTGAGAAAAGTGGCCGCGAGGGGTATCAACACCACGAGGCTCAGATACGCCAGCGTGATGCCGAGCGTCAGGCCGAAGCCGGGTATCGCGCTCGGCTTGCGAAAGGTCAACGTCGTCATGCGAAAGCTCTTTCAGGTTTTATGCGTTGCAACGCGTGCCGTCGCACCATTGCCGAAAGCGCGCCCGAGGGCGCGCCTTTGTTCAAACATTGCCGCTTCGTGGTTTCACTGCGGCTGGTAAATCGAATCGAACACGCCGCCATCGGCAAAGTGCGTCTTCTGCGCGTTCGTCCAGCCGCCGAACGAGTCGTCGACCGTGTACAGCTTCAGCTTCGGAAACTTCTCGGTGAGCGTGGCCGGCACCTTGTTCGAACGCGGACGGTAGAAGTTCTTCGCGGCGATTTCCTGGCCTTCCTCGCTGTAGAGAAAGTTCAGATACGCGTCGGCGAGCTTGCGCGAGCCGTGCTTGTCGACCACCTTGTCCACCACGGCGACAGGCGGCTCGGCCAGAATGCTCGCCGACGGCACCACGATCTCGAACTTGTCGGTGCCGAATTCCTTCACCGACAGGAACGCTTCGTTTTCCCATGCGATCAGCACGTCGCCGATACCACGCTGCACGAAGCTCGTCGTCGCGCCGCGCGCGCCGGAGTCGAGCACGCCCGCGTTCTTATACAGCTTCGACACGAATTCCTTGGCCTTCTGGTCGCTGCCGCCCGGCAGATGCGACGCGTACGCCCATGCCGCCAGATAGTTCCACCGTGCGCCGCCCGAGGTCTTCGGGTTCGGCGTCACGATCGACACGCCCGGCTTCACCAGATCGTCCCAGTCCTTGATGTGCTTCGGGTTGCCCTTGCGCACGAGGAACACGATCGTCGACGTGTACGGCGATGCGTTGTCGGGCAGACGTTTCTGCCAGTCCTTGTTGATGAGGCCCTTGTTAGCGAGCGCGTCGATGTCATAAGCGAGCGCGAGCGTCACGACATCGGCCTGCAGGCCGTCGAGCACCGAACGCGCCTGCGCGCCCGAGCCGCCGTGCGACTGCTTGAAGGTGACCGTCTCGCCCGTCTTCGCCTTCCATTCCTTGCCGAAGGCCTGATTGACGTCCTGATACAGCTCGCGGGTCGGATCGTAGGAAACATTCAGCAGCGTGGTGTCCGCATGCGCCTGCGCGATCATCCCGACCGCCGACGCCGCGCCCAGCGCGAGCGCTGCGACCAACCGCTTCGCGCTGCCGCGCTTTGCCTTTGCTCCTGCCAACCCCGTGATCCGAATACCCATCGACCTTCTCCGTCTTGTTAGTGTGATTGCCTGTTTTCCGCTGATTGCCGCGATTCGCTGCTGCGCAAGCGGCAAGCGCCTCTGCCGCTGCGTGGGCGTTGCTGCTGCATCAATGGAGGCCAGTCTATCCGGGCGGCTTCATCATTAAAAATAATGTTTCTTCATTTTTTAATACGCAATAGTGGTAAAGGAATGGTTTGCGTCCGCGAGCGCGTCCGTAGCGCCGTTTCAGCGTCGCCTTTCGACGTTCACACGACACCCGCCGCGACGAACTTAAAGTAAAGCTTGAAATGCGCCGAATACTGTATAAAAATACAGTCACCTGTCTATCCATACAGTGGCGCCATGACCAAACTCACCGCACGTCAGCAGCAGGTTTTCGAATTGATCCGCCGCGCTATCGAGCGCACGGGCTTCCCGCCCACGCGGGCCGAGATCGCGGCCGAACTGGGCTTCAGCTCGGCGAACTCGGCGGAAGAACACCTGAGGGCGCTGGCGCGCAAAGGCGTGATCGAACTGGCGGCGGGCGCGTCGCGCGGCATCCGCCTGCTCGCGGGCCAGGACGACTCCCCGCATCAGTTCACGCTGCCGCACGCGAGCATCATGCAGTTGTCGCTGCCGCTCGTCGGCCGCGTGGCAGCCGGTAGCCCGATCCTCGCGCAAGAACATATCTCGCAGACTTACACGTGCGACCCGTCGCTGTTCTCCAGCAAGCCCGACTACCTGCTGAAGGTGCGCGGCCTGTCCATGCGCGACGCGGGCATCTTCGACGGCGACCTGCTCGCCGTGCAGAAAAAGAGCGAAGCGAAAGACGGCCAGATCATCATCGCGCGTCTGGGTGACGACGTGACCGTGAAGCGTCTGAAGCGCCGGCCCAACGGCATCGAGCTGATTGCCGAGAACCCCGATTACGAAAACATTTTTGTTCAGGCCGGCAGTGCGGAGTTCGCGCTGGAAGGCATCGCGGTCGGGCTGATCCGGCCGACGGAATTCTAATTAGCTGAACACTGTCTGGAGAGACTCATGGAACGCCTTGCCCGCTTGCTGCCCTTTCGCCAGTTCGGTCGTCTGCGCCATCTGCGCGAGCTCGTCCCTTGTGGTTCGCTGACGGCGCTTGCGTCGAACGTCACGGGTCGCACGGCATCGCTGTTCGATGAAGAACCTCAACCGCTGCCGTCCGCGCAACCGGCGTTCGCGCGCGTGTCGCTGAACTCGGGTCTCAACGCGGAACCGGCGCGGCGCGCGCCCGTGCGGGTCTATCACGGGTCGTCGCGACTCATCATGGTCGGCACGGTGGACGCCGTGTGCAACATGATCGATCGCGCGATTGCCGAGCAAGGCGATCAACTGACGCAGCAGGCAGCGTGAGCGCGCCACGTGCGCCTGATATCGGAGCTGTGAAACGCTTGCTTGCAAACTTGTGGGATCGTTTCGGTGCCGATCGGGTCCACACCTGATCGATATTGAAAACGGAGCGTTCCGCACAATGGCAGGTTTGGTAAGGATGAAAGGCCGGGTTGGCCGGCCACTTCTGATCGCGTTGATCGTGATCGTCGTCGTGGCTGCGCTGGGTTACGCGTACGCATCGCCGTATATCGCGCTCGACCGGCTCAAACGCGCCGCCGATTCCCGCGATGTGGAAACGGTCAACGAATACGTCGATTACCCGGCGCTGCGCGACAGCCTCAAGCTACAGGTCACGGGATTGCTGACGCGCCGGCTCGACGTGCAGCACAACGGCAATCCGCTTGCCGCCATCGGCGCGATGATCGGCGTTGCATTGATTGGTCCGCTCGTCGATGCCTATGCGACGCCGGATGGTGTCGCCGCATTGCTCAACGGCATTCCGCCGCGCGGCGAACCGGGCGAGCGCCCGCCTCCTCCGCCCGCTGCTCGAGCGGACAATCCGGCGCCCAACTCGCCACCAACGCCTGCGCCCGCATCTAGCCAGGCTAACGCCAATAGCAACACGCCGCCGCAGCCGCCGCAAACCACGGCGGGATATCGCGGTGTCAATGAGTTCGTTGTGAGCTATCAGCACGGTGTCGGCGACACGCGCTATGCGGCGATCTTTCGTAGGCAGGGGCTTTTCACGTGGAAGCTGTCAGCCGTCGATCTGAACGGCTGACGCTTCTTCACAACACGTGCGCCAGATGGCGGCTGCCTCACGCAGCCGCCTGCTCCTCTTCAGCCGCCGACGAGCACGCGACCAGAATGCTGCACGACACGCGGTCCAGCAGCGGCGTATTGCCCGCGCCCATCCACCAGCGCGACAGTCCCGTGCGGCAGCGATGCCCGACCACCACCAGATCGACGTGCAACTCGGTCGCTAGCGACGCAATTTCGTCGATGGGATGACCAAACGCGAAATGCCCCGTCGCCTTCACGCCACGTTCCGTGAGCCAGTCGACGCCTTCCTGGAGAATCTCACGCGCGGTCTTTTCGAAGCTGCCGCATGCGACGTCCGTCAGCAGGCCTGCGCTTTGCGCAATGCTCGAACGCATGTCGACGACCGACAGCAAATGCGTCTCCGCGCCCAGATCGAGCGCCAGATTCGCGCCGCAACGCAATGCCTTGCGGCCTTCACGCGAGCCGTCGTAGCACAGCAGAATCTTGTTGTAGCTCGCCATTTTGCTTCCCCCATGCCCGCGACTATCGCGGTCTCATCTGAATCATGGTGCGCCGCAATTCCACATGCAAGGGATGGAAAACGCTAAGTGCGGTGGCCCGCGCAGTGCGCCATGACGCGGTGCAAGATCGTGCATACGATCCGCCAGCGACGCGCATCCATGCGCCAAACGCGGCACGCACGATGCCCTAAAATAGGCAGCCGTCTCGCGCTTTGCACCGGCCACGCACCTATTCAGGGAGCATCCGTCTTCGTATGACTGAAGCTGCAATCGAATTTCATCAGGTCGAGAAGCGCTACGGCGAGAAAACTGTCGTCGACGGCTTGTCGTTTCATGTGCGCAAGGGCGAATGTTTCGGGCTGCTCGGTCCCAATGGCGCGGGCAAGACCACGACGCTGCGCATGCTGCTCGGCATTGCGGCACCCGATGCAGGCAGCATCCGTCTGTGCGGCGAACCGATTCCAGTGCGCTCGCGCTTCGCGCGGGCGCGCGTCGGCGTCGTGCCGCAGTTCGACAATCTCGATCCTGATTTCACGGTCCGCGAAAACCTGCTCGTGTTCGGCCGCTACTTCGGCCTGTCCGCCGCGCAGTGTCGCGCGATGGTGCCGACGCTGCTCGAATTCGCACGCCTCGAAAGCAAGGCGGATGCGCGCGTCGGCGAGCTGTCGGGCGGGATGAAGCGGCGGCTCACGCTCGCGCGCGCGCTCATCAACGACCCTGACGTGCTCATCATGGACGAGCCGACCACAGGCCTCGATCCGCAGGCACGCCATCTGATCTGGGAGCGGCTGCGCTCGCTGCTCGCGCGCGGCAAGACGATTCTGCTGACCACGCACTTCATGGAAGAAGCCGAGCGTCTGTGTCACCGGCTGTGCGTAATCGAGGAAGGACGCAAGATCGCGGAAGGCGCGCCGAATGAATTGATCGCTTCGGAAATAGGCTGCGACGTGATCGAAGTGTATGGCCCCGATCCCGCAACGCTGCGCGACGAACTGGCGCCGCTGTCGGTGCGCACCGAGATCAGCGGCGAGACGCTCTTCTGTTATGTCGACGATCCGCAACCCGTTCACGCGCGGCTGAAGCAGCGCGCGGGGTTGCGCTACCTGCACCGGCCGGCGAATCTCGAAGACGTGTTTCTGCGTCTGACGGGCCGCGAAATGCAAGACTGACGGGCACACAACCATTCGCCACCGACATCCAAGGCGCACCGAACACATGGACTTACGCACCTACGACACCCCCGAGCACGCCGCGTCACGCGAGCGGTTCGCCGCGTTGCCCGCGAACGCCGTCAACTGGATTGCCGTCTGGCGGCGCAACTATCTGGTGTGGCGCAAGCTCGCGCTCGCGTCGATGTTCGGCAATCTCGCCGATCCGATGATCTATCTGTTCGGGCTCGGCTTCGGCCTCGGGCTGATGGTCGGACATGTCGACGGCGTCTCGTACATCTCGTTCCTCGCCGCGGGCACGGTGGCGTCGAGCGTGATGATGTCGGCGAGTTTCGAGTCGATGTATTCGGGCTTTTCGCGGATGCACGTACAGCGCACCTGGGAGGCGATCATGCACACGCCGCTCACGCTCGGCGACATCGTCCTCGGCGAAGTCGTGTGGGCGGGCAGCAAGGCTGTGCTGTCGGGCGCCGCCATCATGGTCGTGGCGGGCGCGCTCGGCTATGCGAGCTTTCCGTCGATGCTCATCGCGCTGCCCGTCATCGTGCTGGCGGGGCTTGCGTTTGCGAGCACCGCGATGATCGTGACGGCGCTCGCGCCCTCGTACGATTTCTTCATGTTCTATCAGACGCTGGTGCTCACGCCGATGCTGCTGCTCTCGGGCGTGTTCTTTCCGCTGTCCCAATTGCCACCCGCCGCGCAGTTCGCCGCGCAACTGCTGCCGCTCGCCCACACCGTCGACCTGATCCGTCCGGCGCTGCTCGACCGCCCGATGAACGACGCAGCGCTCCACGTGGCCGTGCTAGCCGCGTACGTGGTGGTGCCGTTCTGCATATCGGCGGTGCTGTTCCGCCGCCGCATGATGCGCTGAGGGCGCCGCGCGCAGGTTCATGCGCGGCGGCGCCCTCAAGCTGATTCAATCAGATCACTCTTCGTCATCCGACCACGGCACGTCGACGTCGGAGATGAACTCGACCGTCGCGAACGGCCCGCCTTCCTGGCGGCCGATCTTGCCGTCCGCGCGATGCCACTCGACGCGGAACATCGTGCCCGGATCGTCGGAGCGCAAACGGATCGTGCGCAACTCTTCCGGGTCGGCTTCCTCGACGGGGCCATCGAGCGAAACGAGCAGCGCCTGCGGCCACATGCCGTCGACGGGATCATAAATGCGGTCGCCATCGGGAATCGACGTATGCGCTTCGACGCCGATCGTCGCCGATGCGTCGATGATCATCTTGCCCAATGCGCGCAGCACGGCTGTGGCGCGTGCCGAGTTGGCCTGACGGATAGCGAGATCCCCGCGGGTCAGCGCCTGCTCGAGTTTCGGATTGGTCTTTTGTTGGGCCATGCGATGTCCTGAATTTAACTGGTTGGCGCTTGCACGCCGTTTTGTGCAGCTGAATGATTCGTCCTGCCTTGCGCCGCGTTGGCGGCATGAACGGCCGCCATCGTAGCATTTGCATCCGTCCGACTGCGTCTTGCAGTGCAACAAGGCCACACCCATGCCACCCAGCGCTGCATGCCGATCGCGCGCTTGCCTCCCCAGTTTAGGACGAGATTCGCCGCTGCGACGCCGCGTTTTATTACGGTCGCTTGTTACGGGCGCTTGCTCAGAAGCCGAGTGCCACGGCCAGCAGCCCGGCCAGCACGCCAAACGCGACCACACCAACGGCGACGACAGTCAGCACGCGCGGCCGGAACGAGCGTGCGAGCATCACGAGCGACGGCACGCTGATGGGCGGCAGCGTCATCAGCAGCGCGCCCGCCGGGCCGACGCCCATGCCGAGCGACAGCATCGCCTGAACGATGGGCACCTCGCCCGCCGTCGGGATCACGAACAGCATGCCCGCGACGGCCAGCGCGACGATCCATACGATGTCGTTGCCGATCTCCGGCCCGACTTGCGGAAAGAGCCACGCGCGCGCCGCGCCGAGCAGCAGGACCAGCACGATGTATTCCGGCACGAGGCGCACGGCCATCCGCGCGAAGATCGACAGCCAGCGCGCGAACGGATTGCCGTCACGCTGCTCGCCGACCAGTTCGACGAGGTGCGCGTCGGCCGCTTGCGCTTCCGCGGGTGTCACGAGCCGGTTCGCCAGATAGCCGAGGCCGAACACCATCGCGATGCCGAGCACGAGCCGCAGCCCGGCCCAGTGCCAGCCGAGCACGAAGCCCATGAACACGAGCGTCGCGGGATTGAGGACCGAGTTGCCGAGCCAGAACGCGATCGCGCCGCCCGGCGAAGCCTGCCGCGCCCGCAGTCCGGCGACGACGGGCGCCGCGCAGCACGTACACATCATTCCCGGCAGCGCAAGCAGGCCGCCCGCCGCGACACTGCCGAAGCCCGTCTTGCCGAGCAGCCGCGCGACCCAGTGCGCGGGTAGCAGGGCCTGCACCGCCGAGCCGAGCAGCAGGCCGAGCACCATCGCCTGCCAGATCGCCTTGCCGTACGCGAGCGCGTAGGCCAGCGCCGCGCTCCACGACGGCGCGGGCGGGCTCGACGCCTTGCCCATCAGGATCGACGCGCCGATCGAATGCGTCGATGCCGCCGTGAACGCGCGGTTGTAATACGGAAACCATTTGACGTAGAAAAGTCCCGCGATAGCGAGCAGCACGAAAATCGGCCAGGTCGGGGCGGCGGACGAAGAGGTGGGACGCGTGGCGTTCATCGTCGTGAGGGTCGGTCGTTGTGTTGTTGACTACGTTGCCGTTCGTGCGGCACGCACGGGTTCGCGCGCCGGCTGGGCTGCCGCATCGGCACGCGGCAACGGCCACTCTACACGGATCGAACGGGATCGTAAAAAGTGGGGGCGAAAGCGGCGCGACGGGTGACTTGTACCCGCGCCTGCGTGCTATTGAACGTGGCGTTAGGTGCGTTCGTACACTTGCCGCCAGAGCGCCGCGACATAGGCGTCGCGGCGCGCGGCGTGCCGCTCAGGGCGCGGGGTTCGGCTGCAGTTCGTGCAGCGCGTCGATTTCCGCAAGCGCTTCCGGCGACAGCTTCACATTGGCGCTCGCGATATTCTCTTTCAGCTGATCGAGCGACGTCGCGCCGATCAGATTGCTCGTCAGGAAAGGCCGACTGTTGACGAACGCGAGCGCGAACTGCGCGGGCGACAGGCCGTGGCGCTTCGCCAGCTCGACGTAATGCGTCGTTGCCTGCACGGCTTGCGGCTTGCTGTAGCGCTGGAAGCGCTCGAACAGCGTGATGCGCGCGCCCGCCGGACGCGCGCCGCCTTCATACTTGCCCGACAGCCAGCCGAACGCGAGCGGCGAATACGCGAGCAGCCCGACATGCTCGCGATGTGAGAACTCCGACAGCCCCGCTTCGAACGTGCGGTTCAGCAGGCTATACGGATTCTGGATCGACACGATGCGCGGCAAGCCGAGCTTCTCCGACGCGCGCAGAAATTGCGCGACGCCCCAAGGCGTTTCGTTCGACACGCCGATATGACGCACCTTCCCTTCCTTCACGAACTCCGCGAGCACGCTGAGCGTCTCTTCGATGGGCACCGTGTACGCATCGTCGATCCACGGATACGCCGGGCGGCCGAACGTCATCGTGCTGCGATCGGGCCAGTGCAACTGGTACAGATCGACGTAGTCCGTTTGCAGACGCTTGAGACTGTCGTTCAGCGCCTCGGTGAGATTCTTGCGGTCGTACTGGTTGCCCTCGCCGCGAATGTGACGCGGGTTGTGCGGCTGACGCGCGGGACCCGCGATCTTCGTCGCGAGCACGATCTTGTCGCGCATACTGCGATGCTGCGCCATCCATGTGCCGATGTAGCGTTCCGTCAAGCCCTGCGTCTCCGGGCGCGGCGGCACCGGGTACATCTCGGCGGCATCGATCAGCGTGACGCCCTGGTCGAGCGCGTAATCGATCTGTTCATGCGCGTCGCGCTCCGTGTTCTGCTCGCCCCACGTCATCGTGCCGAGACCGATCAGGCTGACCTTCACATCCGTATCGCCGAGTCTGCGGTATTCCATCGCCTGGTTCCTGTTCGTGTTCTTGCGGGTGATAAATCGGTAAAACGCGAAATTACCATGTCCGCGCAAACCGCGTGCGTGGCTAGAATAGCGGCTGGCCGCGCCGGCACATGACCAGGCGGATGGCCGGTTTCGATGCGCTTACAACGTTCGGAGAATCATGTCGATGTCAGATGCGCCGTCCACGTCATCCGTCCCGTCGCACGGACGGCAGTCGCTGATCGTGACGCTCGTGGCCGCGGCGTTTTTCATGGAGAACCTCGACGGCACGATCATCGCCACCGCGCTGCCGCAGATGGCGCAGTCGTTCAACGTGCATGCCGTCGATCTCTCCATCGGCATCACGTCGTATCTGCTGACGCTCGCCGTCTTCATCCCGATCAGCGGCTGGGCCGCCGACCGCTTCGGCGTACGCAACGTGTTCACGGCGGCGCTCGCGGTGTTCACGGCGTCGTCGGTTGTATGTGGGATGACGAACGGGCTCGTCGAGTTCACGGCGGCGCGCATCGTGCAGGGTATCGGCGGCGCGATGATGGTGCCCGTCGGGCGCCTCGCCGTGCTGCGCGCGACGCCCAAGGACGGCCTGATGCGCGCGATCTCGATCATCACGTGGCCCGGGCTCGTCGCGCCCGTGCTAGGACCGCCGCTGGGCGGCTTCATCACGACGTACTCGTCGTGGCGCTGGATCTTCTATCTGAATGTGCCGCTTGGCATTCTCGGCATCGTGCTCGCGTGGCGCTTCATCAGCGCGGAAGGCGAATCGCAGAAGCGTCCGTTCGACGGTATCGGCTTCGCGCTGTGCGGCATCGCGGGCACGGCCATCATGTATGCGATGGAACTGCTCGGCCGCTCGGGTGCGCCGTGGCGCGAAGCGCTCGCGTTCCTCGCGGGTGGCGTCGCTGCGGGCATCGGTGCCCTCTTTCATCTGCGCCGCAGCGCGCATCCTGTGGTCGATCTGTCGGCGTTTCGCGTGAAGACGTTTGCTGTCGCGATGGGTGGCGGCTCGCTGTTTCGCGTGTCGATCAGCGCTGTGCCGTTTCTGCTGCCGCTGATGTTCCAGCTCGGCTTCGGCATGAACGCGTTCCATTCGGGGCTGCTGACGCTCATCGTGTTCGCCGGCAATCTGTCGATGAAGCTCGTGACGACGCCCGTGATGCGGCGCTTCGGCTTTCGTCCCGTATTGCTCGTGAATGGCGCACTCGCGGCGATCAGCATTGCGGCGATGAGCCTGCTGACGGCTTCGACGCCGCTCGTGCCGATGGCCATCGTGTTGTTTGCTAGCGGGTTGTCGCGCTCGTTGCAGTTCACTGCGGTGAATACACTCGCGTTCGCCGATGTGCCGAAGCCGCAGATGAGCGGTGCATCGACGTTATCGAGCACACTCTCGCAAATGACAATGGGCATGGGCGTCGCGCTCGGCGCGATTGCGCTGCGGGTTGCAGCATGGTTGCATGGGCACGAAGCGCAGTCGGTGACGCCCGCCGATTTCAGCATTGCTTTCCTGCTGGTGGCGGCTGTCGGGCTAGTGGCGATCGTCGATGTGTTCGGGCTCGAACGTGATGCGGGCGCGCATGTGAGCGGGCATCATCGGCGGAAACGGGTTTGAGATGCCCGGCGCTGAACAGGTGGACTTGAAATGAATGTCGAACAGTTTGAATTGCTCGTGACGCGTACGATGCCTTACGGCAAATACAAAGGCCGTGTGATCGCCGATCTGCCGGGACACTATCTGAACTGGTTTGCGCGCGAAGGATTTCCGCCTGGTGAGATCGGCAGGCTGCTCGCGTTGATGCATGAGATCGATCACAACGGCTTGAAGGAGTTGCTGAAGCCGTTGCGGAAGGGGTGAATCTGCGGTTGGCCTGATGCGCGCGCGTTCGATTCTTTGAACGACAGCGCGTTGCATCCTCTCGGACGCCAAAACAAAAACGGCATTGCGATTTCTCGCAATGCCGTTTTTGAATTCTCTGGGGTGGCTGATGGGACTCGAACCCACGACGACAGGAATCACAATCCTGGACTCTACCAACTGAGCTACAGCCACCACTGCACTACATCTTCGTCACCTGCCGCAGAGCGGTGCTCAGCAACGAAGAAGCGAGATTATACAAACACGAACCGTATTTGCAAAGCCCTTTATTCAAAGATTTCGCTGGGTTCGCGCAAATGCTGTCGCGCTTCGTCGAAAATCGCGAGATCGCGCGCCTGGAGCTTCTTGCTGTCCGACAGCACGCGCCGCCATCCACGCGCACCCGCCACGCCGCGATACAGCCCCAGCGCATGACGCACGATCGCGCCCGGATACGTGCCGCGGGCGATTTCGGCGCGGCAGTACTCGATCAGCTTCGCCTCCGCTTCTTCGCGGGTCGGCGCGGCATCCTTCGAGCCGTAGAAACGCGCGTCGACATCGGCGAGCACATACGGGTTGTGATACGCCTCACGGCCCAGCATCACACCGT
The DNA here is from genome assembly GCF_900100565.1 of Paraburkholderia steynii. Taxonomy (NCBI): domain Bacteria; kingdom Pseudomonadati; phylum Pseudomonadota; class Betaproteobacteria; order Burkholderiales; family Burkholderiaceae; genus Paraburkholderia; species Paraburkholderia steynii. The sequence goes on from NZ_FNDI01000006.1 coordinate 24,355, forward strand.
CGACGTGCTGCAAGTGTGCTTCGACTTCGTCGAGGGTTTTGATCCCGCCGTTGATGATGATCTCGAGCTGCGGAAAGTCGCGCTTCAATCGATACGCGTAGTCGTACTTGAGCGGGGGAATCTCGCGGTTCTCTTTCGGGCTGAGGCCTTTGAGGATCGCATTGCGCGCATGCACGATGAAGACCTCGCAACCGGCCTCGGCAATCGTGCCGACGAAGTCGCGCACGAATGCATAGTCTTCGACGTCATCGACGCCGATCCGGTGCTTCACCGTCACGGGCACCGACACCACATCGCGCATCGCCTTCACGCAATCGGCGACAAGTTGCGGCTCGTTCATCAGACACGCACCGAATGCGCCGCGCTGCACACGCTCCGACGGGCAGCCGCAATTCAGATTGATCTCGTCGTAGCCCCACTGCTCTCCGAGTTTCGCCGAGCGCGCGAGATCATCCGGCTCGCTGCCGCCGAGTTGCAGCGCGACAGGCGCTTCGTCGGCGGTAAACGCAAGGTGGCGTTCGACGTCGCCGTGAATCAGCGCGCCCGTCGTCACCATCTCCGTATACAACCAGGTGTGCCGCGACAGCGTGCGGTGAAACGAGCGACAGTGGCGATCAGTCCAGTCCATCATGGGCGCCACGGATACTCGGCGGGGACTGGAAACAGGCTTCGAAGACATGAGGCGGCAGACCAGAAAGAAAAACAGCGTGAATTCAGCCCGCAATTTTACCGCAAGCGCGCCCCGAACCCCTCGTTTTGCGCCGCAACAACCCCGGAAGCCCATGATTTACATAAGGTTTTTCAAGCCGTAACGCCCCGCTTATAGGGGCGCATACGCGGCAAAACCCCGCCCAGCGTGCCTCCCAGCATTGTTTCGAATCTCAGAATAGTAATTTCAAATTATCGGCACAAAAAACCGATAGTAGGGGTATACACTGGCTTCCATCGACGTTGCGAACAGACCGCTGCAAAGCAAAGACCGCAACGTCTTACTGAATCAAAACATTACGGAGAGTTCACCATGAAGACCAAGCTTATCGCCGCAGTTCTGATCGCCGCTTCCGCTACCCTGGCAGCTCCCGCTTTCGCAAGCGGCTACGGTCCGGCTCCGCACTACAACCCGACGGTTGGCGCACCGGCATCGCAACAAGGCCAGAACACGGAAACGCTGGCAGCTGAAGCGCAACAAGCCAATGCAAACGCCTACGGCGGCGTGCAAAACGGTTCGTCGCAAGCTGGCAAGCATGAGCCCGTGACGGGTCCGGGTTCGGTGTTCTTCGGCCACTAAGCCGAAACAGGACCAGAAGCAAACAGCAGCTTTCGTAGCAGGCAGTACCCAGCAGTATCGAGCAGCACTGGTAGCACGCAGTACTTGCAGTTGAAGTCGTTGTAGAAGTGGCAGCAGGTAATCTTGAAGTTGCAGTTCCAGATGTAGCAGTACCGCAATCAAAGCTTGACCGTAGTAAAGCAGTACCGTTGATGGCGAAGTAGCAGTATCTGGAAGTACCAGTAGTTGGAAGTTGCCGTACCCTGGCAGTACCACGCAGTCTGTTGTTGCAGGTGTAGTTCAGCCGGATGTTCTTCTCAGAGCATCCGGCTTTATTTTTTGCGCTGTGTAAAACGACTATCCGCCTGCGGCCAGCAGTTCGACATCGATGGCTTCGCGCGCTGCCCGGAAGCCCGCTTCGGCCGCCGCGTGCTCCGTCGGCCAGAAGCCGTCGATTGGCACAAGCCGCCAGTCCAGCATCACCGCATCGTCCTTCAGTATGCGGAAGTGCGCCTTGACGCCCGTCAGCACCTGCTCGACGCAGACCTCCATCTCGAACTCCTTGTAGCGCTCCTGGTAGTCGCCCATGTCAATGCCTTTCGGCTCCATCGCGCGTCCCTCCGTCTCAGGTTGCTCGTCAGGGTCAGTCAGCGGGCTCAATCACCGGATCAGTCGCAATCGCCGGACAGATACTTCCTGCCGTCGCAGGTGATTTCGACGCCCGTGCCCTTCCCCGTTTTCGCCACCAGCCCAGCGCCCAGCAACTCTTTCTCGACGACGGCCTCGACGGCAGGCGCCGCCTGCCCGGTTCCGATGTCGTTCAGTTGCCGCAAGGTATCGATTGCACCCGCACTCAAGGACTTCGTCATCGCAGCCTCCACATTCGTTGGCGGCGCGCCGCCCGTATGGCAATGCGCCAGTCGATGCTGAATTCATGCTAGCACTTCCAGCCAGGATTGCCGGGACGGGACGCGGTGCGCCCCCGCACCCCGCTATCCGACGCAGAAGAAACGCGCGTCCCGCAGGGGCTGGCACGCGCCTAGCGAAAGGAGAGAAAAACCGCAGGGAGAACCCAATGATTGCGACGATGATGAAACTCAGACGTCACGCATGGGCGTCGATAGGAAGCGCCGCCGTGCTGGCGGCATCGGCGGGTGTCGCGCAGTTGGTGTGGGGCCAGACCGCCGCGCCGCAAACGGGCGGCACGCCGATGGTGAAACCGCCGCCCGCGGCGGCCTCGGGCGCGGCGAGCGCGACCAATCCTGACAACATGCCCGTCAAGAAGCCACGCAAGGCGCCCGATGACGACATGTCAGTTCACCCGCCCGCCAGCGCGACGAACGCGAAATAGCGGGCAGCGTGTGAACCTGCGACGCGCGGCGGTTCAGCGACCGCCGCGAATCAAGCGTAAAGCGCGTTACAGGCGCGCAATCGATACCTCCGTCGACTTGACGAGCGCGACCACTTCCGCGCCGACCTTCAGTTCGAGTTCGTCGATCGAGCGCGTCGTGATAACCGACGTGACGACGCCGAACGGCGTATCGACATCGACTTCGGACACGACGGGTCCGCGGATGATTTCCTTCACTTTGCCTTTGAACTGGTTGCGTACGTTAATCGCGGAAATGCTCATATCGGATAGCTCCGGTGGGTCGATGAAAAAGTATCCAGCCAGCGTTCAAACTGCCCAGCGGATATCGCGTGCATGCACGGTGCGGGCTTCCTGAGGTGCGGGTTCGTCGGTTGCGCGTGTCTTCATCACACGCTGCAACACGCGCTCTTCGAGTTGCGCGAATGCCGCCGTCGCCCGCTCGCGCGGCCGCGCGAGCGGCACGGCTTGATCAAGCGCGATCCTGCCCTCCTCGATCAGCAGAATGCGATCGGCGAGCGCGACGGCTTCCTGTACGTCGTGCGTGACGAGCAGCGCGGTGAAACGGTGCTCACGCCACAAGCGCTCGATCAGCGCGTGCATTTCGATGCGCGTCAACGCGTCTAACGCGCCGAGCGGCTCGTCGAGCAGCAGCAATTGCGGCCGATGCACGAGCGCGCGCGCCAGCGCGACGCGCTGCCGCTGGCCTCCCGACAGCTGCGCGGGCCAGTCGTTCGCGCGTTCGAGCAAGCCGACTTCGTCGAGCACCGCGCGCGCTTTGTCCCGCGATGAACGGCCGAGTCCTAGCATCACGTTCTGCAGCACGGTCTTCCACGGCAGCAAGCGCGCGTCCTGGAACATGATCCGTGTGTCGAAGGGTTGCGAGCCGTCGGCGTGTTTGTCGAGCGTGCCCGAGGTCGGCGCTTCGAGACCCGCGATCAGCCGCAGCAACGTCGACTTGCCGCACCCGCTGCGTCCGACGATCGACACGAAACTGCCGCGCTCGATCGACAGATCGAAGTCCGTGAGCACCGCGCGCTCGCCGTAGCGCTTGCCGACGCCGCGCAATTCGACCGAAATATCGTGCTTTTCACGAGCAATCTCGCGCAGCGCGGGTGCTTGCGTCGACGGCAGCTCATGCGTGCCCAGTTGCCGAAGCTCGGCCTCGAGATCCGCGCCCGTGATCCCGCCCATCAATACGGACAATGTGCTTGCACTCATGCTTTCGTACCTCGTTGATAGGCGGGATGCCAGCGCAGCGACACGCGTTCGAGCCCTTTCGCGAGCATGTCGGCGAGCTTGCCGAGCGCCGCATACAGCAGAATCCCGACCACCACCACATCCGTTTGCAGAAACTCGCGTGCGTTCATAGTCATGTAGCCGATACCCGATTGCGCGGAGATCGTTTCCGCGACGATCAGCGTGACCCACATCAGCCCGAACGCGAAACGCACGCCCACGAGAATCGACGGCAGCGCGCCCGGCAGGATCACGTCGCGATACAGCGCGAAACCCTTCACGCCGTAGCTGCGCGCCATTTCGATCAGATTGGCGTCGACGGAACGGATGCCGTGGTACGTGTTCACGTAGATCGGGAAGAACACGCCCAGCGACACCAGAAACACCTTCGCCTCTTCCTCGATACCGAACCAGAGGATCACGAGCGGAATCATCGCGAGCGCGGGGATATTGCGGATCATCTGCACAGTCGTGTCGAGCGCGATATCGACGGGCCGGAACAGACCTGTCGCCAGCCCGAGCACGAAACCAATGCCGCCGCCGATCGCGAAGCCCGACACCGCGCGCCACGTGCTGACCTTCACGTCCGCCCACATTTCGCCCGATTGGATCAGCGACCACGCGGCCTTCACAACGGCGAGCGGCTCGGGCAGCACGCGCGTCGACAGCACGCCGCTGCGCGCGGCGAATTCCCACGCAAGCAGGATCACGAGCGGCACGATCCACGGCGCGAGCCTGAGCGCGAGCAGCCCGAGATTCAGGCGCGCGAGATTGAAACCCGCAGCACGGTTGCCAGAAACAGTCGACATAAACCAGCACTCCTTTCATGAAGCGACGCGTCGTTGCGCATCGCCTCCGGACAACGAATCAGCTTTGCGACGCCTTCGGCGCATAGTTGTTGCCGACGATCTCGCCGAACGGCCCCGACAGCGGAAGGCTGCTGCTCACCGCCGCCTGCTGCCGCCCCGGCAGCAGCGGGAACACAAGTTCTGCGAAGCGATACGACTCTTCGAGGTGCGGATAGCCGGACAGAATGAACGTCTCAATGCCGAGATCCGCGTATTCCTGCATGCGCGCCGCGACCTGCTCCGGGCTGCCGACGAGCGCCGTGCCCGCGCCGCCACGCACGAGCCCCACGCCCGCCCACAGATTCGGATACACCTCGAGATCCTGACGCGAGCCGCGCTTACCGCCGTGCAGCGCAGCCATGCGCCGCTGGCCTTCCGAATCCATCTTCGAGAACGACGCCTGCGCGCGTGCGACCGTGTCGTCGTCGAGCTTGCTGATGAGCTTGTCGGCGGCTGCCCACGCTTCGTCTTCCGTCTCGCGCACGATCACATGCAGGCGAATGCCGAACTTGATCTTGCGGCCGTGCTGCGCGGCGCGCGCGCGGATGTCGGCGACCTTCTTCGCGACCGCCTCAGGCGGCTCGCCCCATGTCAGATACGTGTCGATGTGCTCGCCCGCCATCTCGTGCGCCGCCGGCGACGAGCCGCCGAACCACAGTGGCGGATGCGGGTCCTGCACGGGCGGATACAGCACCTTGCCGCCCTTCGAAGTCAGATGCTTGCCGATGAAATCGAAGCTCTCGCCCTGATGCGCGCTGGCCAGCAGGCCGCGCCAGATGCGCAGGAATTCGTCGGTGATTTCGTAGCGCGTGTCGTGATCGACGAACAGCCCGTCGCCTTCGAGTTCGGCGGCATCGCCGCCCGTCACGACGTTGATCAGCAGACGTCCGCCCGACAGCCGGTCGAAGGTCGACGCCATGCGCGCCGACAATCCCGGCGACGAGATCCCCGGACGGATCGCGACGAGAAACTTCAGGCGCCTGGTGGCGGGAATCAGGCTCGACGCGACGACCCATGCGTCTTCGCACGAGCGGCCCGTCGGCAGCAGCACGCCCTCGTAGCCGAGCGTATCGGCTGCGACGGCGATCTGCCGGAAGTAGTCATAGTCGGCTGCACGCGCGCCTTGCGACGTGCCGAGATAGCGGCTGTCGCCGTGAGTCGGAATGAACCAGAACACATTCATCTGCAGTTCCTGCCTTGTTCGTCTGATGTCTTAGGGATGACGGGATGCGTTGCGTGCGGGCGCATGCGAAAGGCGTGACACGCCCTGCCACGCACGCGCAGCGCATCGAAAACGGGTGATTGAAGAAGACCGCGTCAGCGGCGACAGCGAGGCGGCCTGCCCGGCAGGCCGGGATCGCGCGCCGCGGACGGCGCAGCCGGGCAAGCGCGAATGGGCATCGGATGGGACATCGCGACGGGTTCTCTCAAGTGAATCGATGTGATCGGCGCACGCAGCGCGCGGCACCCAATGTGCGCGATGCGTGTCGCGGCGGCGTCGCACTGCTCACTCACGCTTCATGCGTGCTTCATACGTACGTGCTGCGCCGCCTGCATGGGAAAACAGTCTATGGACCGCGCTCTTTCTTTTGAACGATTTTTTTGAGCTTAGGTTTTCCACTTTCGTGCTTTACCTGACGCTGCAGCATACGTCACGCACGCGAACCGTCCGCCAGCGCACCTGATCCGCGCCGCGCAACCCATATAATGGCGCTCGTTCCGATCAACCTGCGCGGGCGTTGCGCAAAGTCAATGACGCCCCGCGACTGTCGCTGTCAAGCATGCAAAAAATCATCCTGCCGTTCGTGTCCGGCTTTCTGGCGTCGCTGTTCTTTCATGAGTCGACGCTCGCGCTCCTGCACGCCGCCGGCCTCATCGACCCGACGGGGTTCTCGACCGCGCCGTTCGTGCCCGTCGGGCTGCCGGAGTTCATCGCCAACGCAATCTGGAGTTCGGTGTGGGGCGTACTGATGGCGTGGCTGTTGCGCGTATCGCCTGAGCGGCCGGCGCCATGGGTTCAGGCGTTCGTGTTCGGCGGCATCGTGCTGACGGCGGCTGGCGTGTTCGTCGTCGATCCCCTGCGCGGCATCTGGCCGACGGGCAACATGCTGCCGCGCCTTGCGCTCGGCTTCGCGTCGAATGCGATGTGGGGCTGGGGCGCGCTCGTTTTCATGCGCGCCTTCATGGCGAGCGAGGACTAAGGCCGCCCGCTCGTTGCTTCGTGTTCTGCTTCAGCCCTGCAGGTCGCGCAGCGGATGCTCGTTCGCGGACCACGGGCTGTCGAACATCTTCTCGACATCCGCGCGCGTCACGTCCTCGATACGCGCAAAGCGCCACTGCGGCTTGTTGTCTTTATCGATGATGCGCGCGCGGATGCCTTCCGGCGCGTCGCCGCGTTCGAACGACGAGCGCGTCAGATCCAGATCGCGGCGCAGGCATTCAGCCATCGTGCCTTCGGCGCGCGTGACCACTTCCAGCGCAATGGCCATCGACAGCGGCGAGCGCTCACGCAGCACGGCGCCCGTCTGCTCGGCCCAGTCGGCGTAGTTGCAATCGCCTTCGCGATCGAGCGACTGGATGATCTGCACGATGTCCGGCAGCGCGAAGTGCCGGTCGATTGATGTGCGCGCGTCGGCGAGCGGCGATGTGTCGGGCGTCGGCACGATCTTGTGCGATTGCGCTTCGCGCAGCACGGCCGCGACGACGTCGGCGCCCTGCTCGAATGACGCCGTCTTCAGGCGGTCGATCAGTGAGGGAATCGCCTGATCGGGCAGCCAGGCGTCGGCGAGACCTGCGTAGAGCGCGTCGGCCGGGCCGATCGTCTCGCCCGTCACAGCAAGATAGCGGCCGATCGCGCCCGGCGTGCGCGCGAGAAACCAGCCCGCGCCGACATCGGGAAACAGGCCGATGCGCGATTCCGGCATCGCCATGCGGGTGGTCGACGTCACGACGCGCAAACCGCCCGTGCGATGCGCGCCCTGCGAAATGCCCATGCCACCGCCCATCACGATGCCGTTCATGAACGCGATGTACGGCTTCGTGTACGTGAAGATGGCGTGATCGAGCCGGTATTCGTCGATGAAGAACGTGTCCACGGCATCGCCGTCGCCACGGCGGAATGATTCATACAGGTAACGGATGTCGCCGCCCGCGCAGAACGCGCGCTCGCTCGTGCTGCGCACGACGACGGCCAGCACGTCGGGATCTTCGCGCCATTCGTCGAGTGCCACATGCATCGCGCGCATCATGTCCAGCGACAGCGCGTTGAGCGCCTTCGGCCGGTTCAGTTCGATGAAGCCAATGCGATTGGCGACATAGGCGATCAGCTCATCGGAGCCGCGGGGCGATTCGGGTATCGACATGGTGTGGGCGTGAAGCGGTTGAATGGGCGTGCGACGCAAACGGTAGCACGCGTATCGGACTTCTTCAGTGAAACCGGCAGGCGTGGATGCGCCGGCGTGGCCTTATGCGGCTTTCGGTTTCGATGACGCGGCACGCCGCGGCTTTGACAGCTTGTCGGCGTGCTGCGTCTGAGCAGTCGGTGCGCCCTCGCCTGACGCTTCGTCGCTATTCGCCGCTGTTTTCGCGTCGCCCGCTCCGAACCACGCGACGAGCGCTGCGTCCACCACGGCATCGAGCGGCGCGCGCGGAAACACGGGGCACGTCAGATGCAATGCGACGATGCCGTGCATCGTCGCCCAGAACGCCTCGGCGCACACCTGGCTATCGGGCGCGCCCGGCAGACGGCCGTCTGCCTTGAGTGCATCGATCGATTCGATCATCAGACGGAAGGCTTTATCGTCTGCATGGTCGGGGTCGCTGCCCTCATCCGCACCCGTCTCGCCGCCGAGCGCGGCGCCCGTATACGACGGGTCTTCCATGAAGATCAGCCGGTACGTTTCCGGATGCGCGACACCGAACGCGACATACGCGCGACCGAACGCCTTGAGCCGTTCGGCGGCATCGGCGATGGCCGTCAACGGCTCGAAACTGGCGAGCAGTTGCGCGTAGCCCTCCGCGCACAGCGCGCGCGCAATCGCATCGCGGCTTTCGAAATGCAGATACAGCGTGGCCGGCGAGTATTCGATTGCATCGGCGATCTTGCGCATCGACAGCGCGCCAAAGCCCTCGCGCATGACGATGCGCCGCGCGGCGTCGAGGATGCGCGTGCGCAGTTCCTGTTTCTGACGAGTCTTTCTTTCGGCGATTCCCATGACGCCGATTTTCCGGTTGACAAACTGAAAAGTCAATTTAAACTGAACATCGTTCAGTGAACAGTGTTCAGTAAATTTCTTGCGCTCAGTTTCAACTGATAGAACGGGGCGCCGTCGACGGGAGATGTCATGGAAAACGCAGCACAGATCGGGCTGTTCGGCGCGGCGGGCGCCGCCGGACGCAGCATCGCCCACGCGCTCAGCGCGGCGGGCCGGCGCTATCGGGTGATCGGACGCGGGCAGCAGGCGCTACAGGCGTCGTTCGGTCACGATCCTCTCGCGCAAGTCGCCACGTGGAATCCGGACGATCCCGCCACGATCGCCGCCGCGGCCGCCGGCTTGCAGACCGCCGTGTATCTCGTCGGTGTGCCGTATCACCAGTTCGAACAGCATCCCGTGCTTATGCAAAAGACGCTCGACGGACTGCGCGCGGCCGGAGTGCAGCGCCTGATCCTGATCGGCACCGTGTATCCGTACGGGCGCGCGCGCAGCACACCCGTCACCGAGTCGCATCCGCGCGAGCCGCATACGTTCAAAGGCAAGATGCGGCTCGCGCAGGAAAATCTCGTGATCGACGCGCATGGCCACGACGGGCTCGAAACGCTCGTGCTGCGACTGCCCGACTTCTATGGTCCGGGCGTCGAGCGCAGCTTCCTGCATGGCGTGTTCGAAGGCGCGGCGAAAGGCACACGGGCGCAGATGATCGGCCCGATCGACGTGCCGCATGAGTTCGTGTTCATGCCTGACGTGGGGCCCGTTATCGAACGCCTTTCGCGCACGCCTGAAGCATTCGGCCGCGTGCTGCATCTGGCGGGCGCGGGCACCATCACGCAGCGCGAAATCGTCGAGCGCGCCTACGCGCTCGCGCAGCGCGAACCGAAGCTAATGGTGGCGAACAAGACGATGCTGCGCGTCATGGGTCTCTTCAACCCGCTGCTGCGCGAAATGGTCGAAATGCATTACCTGCTGACGGACCCCGTCGTGCTCGACGACTCGGCGCTGACGAAGCTGATTGGTCCCGTCAGGAAGACATCATATGAAGCGGGCATTGCGCAGTCGCTGGCGGCTGCGCAGCGTGCGGTGCAACAGGCCGCTGGCGCGCAGGCGGCGTGACGTACGCCGCCTCGCAAACGCTTCGTGAGGTGCGTTTCAGGTACTGGCGAGATTGCCTGGCGGAAAGTGGCCGCTCTTGAGCAGAACCGGCGTGCCATTGCTGATCAGCAGATGTTCGCGCGCGACGGCTTCGATCCGCTCGCGGCCGGCGTCGAATGCGCGGCGCCAGGCGTCGGTGTCGTTCGCGTCGGCGCCGAAATGATCTTCGAGCGCTTCGACGGAAATCGCGCACGGCACCCGCTCACCGTCGACCAGCGCCGGAAACACCAGCGTCAGATTGAAGTCGCGGTAAGCAGGCGCGTCGGCGGGAAAACGAATCTCCATGGTGACCTCATCGGGAAAATCCGGCGTTCCAGGCGAGTGGCCGCATAGGTGCGCGAGAACCGGCATGCGGACGACTGGCCCAATCAGCGGGCTTAATGGTACTCGTAGCGGCATGCGGCGGTCCAGCATCGGGTATGCCGTGTTTTACCGGGCTTGTCAGCGGCGCGGCGCGCCCGTCCCGTCTTATGCGTGTGCTCGACCGGCGCGCGTAAGGCCACGAATCACTCACCGCCCAGCAGCCGGTCGACATACGCCCGGCCCGCCTTCTCGACGAAGACCAGCGCTTCGTCTTCCGACGCGAAGCGATGCTCGTCGCCGATTTCGATCAGCGTTTCGATCAGGTGCGGATCATCCGGCCCGCGCTCCGACAGACTGACCGCTCCGACATACAGCCCTTCCCGCTCGCCCGCGCGCCGCGCCTGCTCATGCGGCGGCACGAGCCGCGCCGATGCGCTGATGTAATAGCCCCGATAGGGGCCGCTCACCCGCTCTGCCATGTTCACCTCTCGTTCGATGTTGCTGCAATGGAATCGACAGCACGCGGCACGCCACGTGCGATACACGGTAAGTCTGCCCGCCGCGCGATAAGTTCTGCGCGGCCCTCCCAACGCGCGCGCACGGGCGCGCCGCCTGCAATTTCCGGACGAGAACCGACGATATGGGAAAATATTCGCTTCAAGAGCGCGAGATCGCTGAACTGGACGCGGCCAACGCGTGGTTCGCCTACGCGGAAAGTCACGGCATCGACATTCCGAAGGCGATCAGCATCTGGGAGGACGCGGCGACGGAAGCAGGCGCCGAAAGCCGGCGCCTCGTCGGGCAGGCGGGCATCCGCATCGACCTGTCCGAAACGGGACACTTGAGCCTCCGGCCGCAAGCCTGAGGTCTCCAACGTCTCGTCGAGCCACAATGGCCCGCGTCATGTCCGCTATGCGGCACGCCAGCGGTAGCTCGTCGCCCATCTTGGGTGGACGACGCTGGCGGTTCCCGATCGCAGCGCTCGCGTCACAGCTTATTTCTGGAAGGAAACACAATGAAGTCGATCGAACGGCGCGCGCGCCATCCTCTTGTCTCCCACGCGATCCGTGCCGCGGCGCTGCCGCTTGCCGCAATCGCGATTGCGAGCCTTGGCGCATGCGCGTCGTCGAACGAAACGAAGCTGATCAACCTGCCCAACGGCGAAACCGGCTTCGCGGTCAGCTGCAGCGGCGCGGACGCGAGTTCGAGTTGGGCATCGTGTTACGTGCTGGCGGGCAAGGCGTGCGGCGCGACGGGTTACGACATCGTCTCGAAGGACAACGACGATGGTGGCCTGGCCGGCGGCAGCGTCACGAACGTGGTGTCGGCGAGCGTGAAGAACCGTTCGATGGTGATTCGCTGCAAGTGATCCACTAGCTGTCAGCGCCGCGCGGCGTCAGTGCGCCTGCATCTTCGAAAACAGGTTGAGCACGACGACACCAGCGACGATCAGGCTCAAGCCCGCGACAGCCGCAAGATCCGGCACCTGCCGATACATCACGATCGCGACCAGCGTGATCAGCACGATCCCAACGCCGGACCAGATCGCATACACGATGCCGACGGGCAGGCTCTTCAGCGTCAGCGACAGGCAGTAAAACGAAATGCCGTAGCCGAGCAGCACGACGAGCGCGGGCACGAGCCGCGTGAAGCCTTCCGACGCGCGCAGCGCCGAGGTCGCGATCACTTCGGCGACGATGGCGATGCCGAGCAATGCATAGGGCGGCACACGCATGCGTCAGGCCTTCGCAAGCGCGAGCTTGCTGTAGTCGTGGCCGAGTTGCGCGCACAGCGCCTCGACGACGAGTTCGTGATCTCCACGTTGCGGCAGGCCCGACACCGTCACCGATCCGATTACACCCGCGCCCTTCACGGTCAGCGGAAACGCGCCGCCATGCGATGCGTAATCGGCTTCGGGAAGACTGTGTTTGTCGGCGAGCGTCGCGTTCGACTGTTGCAGCTTCAGCCCGATGGCATACGAGCTGCGGCGGAAATGCGCGACCGTGTTGCCCTTGCGGCGCGCCCAGTTGACGTTGTCCGGCGTCGCGCCTTCCAGCAACGAGAAGAACATGGGCTGGCCGAACGTGCGGATATCGATGGCGATCGCAAGGCCGCGTGCTTTCGCGACCTCATGCAGATACGTGCCGAGTTGCCACGCGGTGTCGGCATCGAAGTGAGGGAAGACAAGCGAGTGTTCCTGCGCAGCGATCGACTGCAAATCGTGAGCGATGTCCATGGCGTGTCGAGAGAGCATTGATGAATGCGGTGCCGCACGTGATATGAAGCTGGGCGCGGCACCGAAGAACGGCGATTCTAGCGCACGTGTCGCGCGCTACGTGGCCATGCTCTCACAGTAACGACGGGCATTCGATGCGCCTTCGAAGCACTTGTCGCGGCAAGCCAGATCACCGTCGCTTTCCACACTTTCATGTCGATTCTTAAAAACCGATTGCATTGAGCATGCGGTTGCCCTATAATCTTTTCTTCGACGGACGCGGGGTGGAGCAGTCTGGCAGCTCGTCGGGCTCATAACCCGAAGGTCGTAGGTTCAAATCCTACCCCCGCAACCAGTACTCACTGGTTATATGTTCCAAGTGTGATCAAGCCGTCGCACCATCAAACCCGCCCATGGCGGGTTTTTTGTTTTGCGGGTCGCCGTTCGCTTCAACACGAAATCATCACGCGCGCGCGACGCTCACGTCGTCCGCCTCCGTCATCGTCACGCCGCTCCCCGGTGATACACTCCCATCACCGTTTCCCATCCCTTTCCTATGAAATTCTGTTCCGTCTGCGGCCACGCAGTGAGCCTGAGCATTCCGCCCGGCGACAACCGTGAGCGCTTCGTCTGCGCGAGCTGCGGCACCGTGCACTATCAGAATCCGCGCAACGTGGTCGGCACCGTTCCCGTCTGGGACGACAAGGTGCTGCTGTGCCGGCGCGCGATCGAACCGCGCTACGGCTACTGGACCCTGCCCGCAGGTTTCATGGAAATGGGCGAGACCACCTCGGAAGCCGCCTCGCGCGAAACACTGGAAGAAGCCGGTGCGCGCGTCGAAGTGCAGAACCTGTACACGCTGCTGAACGTGCCGCACGTGCATCAGGTGCATCTGTTCTATCTCGCGCGGCTGCTCGATCTCGATGTCGAAGCAGGCGAAGAGAGCCTCGAAGTGCGCCTCTTCGAAGAGCACGAAATTCCATGGAACGACATCGCGTTCCCGACCGTCGCGCAAACCTTACGCTTCTTCTTCACCGACCGCGCGTCGGGCAACTACGGTCTGCACACGGGCGACATCTTCCGCTCGCTGCGCGACGGCTGACCACAACGACAGCTGTCGCATGGTTCCCTGGCTAGGCCCCGACGATCCGTTTCCGCCCGTCGAACGCGCGCTGTCCACAGCGAGCGGCGCGCCGGGCCTGCTCGCGGCAAGCGCGGACCTGCTGCCGTCGAGGCTCATCGACGCGTACCGGCGCGGTATTTTTCCGTGGTATTCGGACGGTCAGCCCGTGCTCTGGTGGACACCCGACCCGCGCATGGTCCTGCGTCCACGCGAGTTCAAGATCTCCCCTTCGCTGAAAAAGACACTCAAGCGCGTGCTGCGTGACGACGCGTGGGAAATCCGCGTCGACGCCGATTTCCCCGCCGTGATGCGCGCCTGCGCGCTCGCGCCGCGTCACGGCCAGCGCGGCACCTGGATCACGTCGGACGTGATCGAGGCTTACACGACATTGCACCGCCGGGGCGAAGCGCACAGCATCGAAACGTGGCACGAGGGAAAGCGCGTCGGCGGGTTGTATGGCGTGTCGTTCGGCAAAATGTTCTTCGGCGAATCGATGTTTGCGGACGTCACCGATGCATCGAAAATTGCGCTCTCCGCGCTCGTCTTCCACTTGCGACGTCACGAAATAGAAATGATAGACTGCCAGCAGAACACGTCGCATCTGGCGTCGCTGGGCGGCCGCGAGATCGCGCGCAAGACGTTCGTCGCGCATGTGCGCGCGAACGTCGACGCAGCGCCGATCCCCTGGTCGTTCGACAAGACCGTCGTGCGCGATCTTTTTGCGCCGGCGGCGTGATGCGCAGCGTCGTCGAGGGCCGACGCCGCGTGAACGATGACAATCGCCATGGACGCGTCCGCCGGGCACGCTGCACACTACCGTTGAGCAGCGAGCCGGATTGGCAAATCCGGAAACGCTTCGAGAGCTGCTAACGTGACTCACCCGAATGAGCTGCCGCTTTCACCGCTTTCGGCGCTGCAATTCTATGCAACAGCGCCTTACCCTTGCAGTTATCTGGAAGGGCGCGTCGCGCGCTCGCAAGTTGCGACGCCCAGCCATCTGATCAACTCCGACGTCTATACCGAACTCGTACGCGCAGGCTTTCGCCGCTCGGGCGTGTTCACGTACCGGCCGTACTGTGACGGCTGCCGCGCGTGCGTACCCGTGCGCGTGCCCGTCGAACGCTTCACGCCGAACCGCACGCAGCGGCGGGTGTGGAAACGTCACGGCAACCTGATCGCGACCGTCGCGCCGCTGCATTACGACGAAGAGCACTACGCGCTCTATATGCGCTATCAGTCGGCGCGCCACGCGGGCGGCGGCATGGACCGCGACAGCCGCGACCAGTACGAGCAGTTCCTGTTGCAAAGCCGGATCAATTCGCGCCTCGTCGAATTCCGCGAGCCCGCCAATCCCGGTTACGCGGGCCACCCCGACATGCCCGGCACGCTGCGCATGGTCAGCATGATCGACATCCTCGGCGACGGACTGTCGTCGGTGTACACGTTCTTCGATCCCGACCTGCCGCACACGAGCTTTGGCACCTACAACATCCTGTGGCAGATCGAGCAGGCGCGCAGCCTCAAGCTCCCGCACGTGTATCTCGGCTACTGGATTCGCGAAAGCCCGAAGATGGCTTACAAGGCCAATTTCACGCCGCTCGAAGGGCTTTTCGAGGGCACATGGAAGGTGCTCGACCCCACCGCGCTGGATCTCTCCCCCGTCGATGCCGCGAAAGCGGGCGTGCGTGGCATGCGCGGCGAACGAGGCTGATTGCTCGCGTGGCGTAGCGGATTCGCGGCCGCCCGCGCGTCCCGACGCGCTTCAAAACCGAAACGTCGATAGCCGCCGCGCCGAACCGTTAAAATAGCGGGTTCTCATTTTCAGCCGCCAGGCGCCCCGCCGTGTTCAGTTCCCTCTATCCGCTCGTACGCGCCCAACTCTTCCGCATGGACGCGGAAGACGCCCACCATCTCACCCTGCGCATGCTCGGCGCGGCCGGACGAACCGGACTTGCGGGCGCGCTCGCGCCGCACGTGCCCGATTCGCCGCGCACCGTGATGGGGCTGACGTTCAGGAACCCGGTCGGCCTCGCGGCAGGTCTCGACAAGGATGGCGCGTGTATCGACGGTCTCGCGGCACTCGGTTTCGGCTTCATCGAAGTCGGCACCGTGACGCCGCGCGCGCAGCCGGGCAATCCGCGCCCGCGCATGTTCCGCTTGCCGCAGGCGAATGCCGTGATCAACCGGATGGGCTTCAACAACGCGGGCGTCGACCAGTTCGTGAAGAACGTGCAGGCCGCGCGCTATCGCGGCACGCTCGGGCTGAACATCGGCAAGAACGCCGACACGCCGATCGAGCGCGCCGCCGACGACTACCTGTATTGCCTCGAGCGCGTCTATCCGTTCGCGAGCTACGTGACCGTCAACATCTCGTCGCCGAACACGAAGAACCTGCGCCAGTTGCAAGGCGCGGACGAACTCGACGCGCTGCTCGCCGCGCTGAAGGACAAGCAGCAGCGCCTGGCCGATCTGCACGGCAAGCTCGTGCCGCTCGCGCTGAAGATCGCGCCGGATCTCGACGACGAGCAGATCAAATCGATCGCCGATACGTTGCTGCGTCACCGGTTCGAAGGCGTGATCGCGACCAACACGACGCTCTCGCGCACTGCCGTGCAAGGACTGCCGCACGCCGACGAAGCGGGTGGCCTGTCGGGGCGCCCGGTGTTCGATGCATCGAATGAGGTGATCCGCAAGCTGCGCGTGGAAGTCGGCAGCGAGGTGCCCATCATCGGCGTGGGCGGGATTTTCTCGGGCGCGGACGCGCAGGCGAAACTCGATGCGGGCGCATCGCTCGTGCAGCTCTACACGGGCTTCATCTATCGCGGCCCTGCCCTCGTCGCCGAGTGCGCGCAGGCGCTTGCGAAACGCCGTTCCTGAGCGAAACCGCGTCGCGAACGAACACCGCTAGCGGTGCAACTTCAACGCGCCGCCACCGCATCGAGCGGCGTGCCGAACCGGTCGAAGCGCGGCTTGTAGAAGTGATCCGGGTCGAGTGAAAACGCAACACGGCGCGTGCGGCCCATCAGCTCTTCACGCGGAAAGAAGCCGAAATAGCGTGAATCCGCGCTGTCGTCGCGATTGTCGCCGAGCATCAGATATTCGCCCGCGGGCACCGTCACCGGGTCGAACGAGCGGCGCGGGCTCGGCGCGACTTCCGAGAGCCGCACGACATGCGCGACGCCCGCGAAGCGCTCAGTGAGATAGTCGCCGGGTGAAGCGGCGTCGCCGGGCAGCGGCGCGAGCGCAAGCGGCTGGTAGCTCGCGCGCACGCCGTTCACGTACAGCACGTTGTCGCGCATCGCGACGATATCGCCGGGCAGGCCGATCAGGCGCTTCACGATCAGCTCGTGCGCGGCGGATGAATCGATCGTCACGATGTCGCCGCGCTGCGGGTCATGCAGATGGGCGATCGCAATGTGCGTGAGCGGCACGCGCAGATCGTAAGCCATCTTGTCGACGAGAATGCGGTCACCCTCGCGGATGGTCGGCAGCATCGAGCCGCTCGGCACGACGTTCCAGTCGGCGATCGCGCTGCGAAACAGCACCATCAGAACGATAAACGCGACGAGACTCTTGTACTCGCGCCACAGTCTGGCCAGCATGCGCATCATCGCGCTCCTCGAAACAGCTTGTCTACGGAAGGGAAACGAAACCAGCGGGCCTGGTTTTCAGGCGTACACAGGGCCGAACACCCACCGTCCACACCCGCACCGGCCGCGACGATCCTATCATTGCGCGTGCCCGTCGCGCAGCGTCACTCGCATGGAAACCTGAGCCCCAGCGCCGCGCGCGCCGCATCGGCCATTTCGATCATCTGGCGCGACTTCGCGTGCGTCATGATGGGACTTTCGAGCTTGCCGCTGTGAACCAACTCGCAGAAGTGCGCGGTCTCGTAGTTCAGGCCGCCGCCTTCGAACGGCGCATCCAGCTCGACCACGCGTCCGTCCACGTAGCGCACCGTCGCACGCGCCGGGTTCCACCAGTTCTCATGAATCGTGACATGACCCAGCGTGCCCGCGATAAACGCATCGCCCTTGCCGAACAGGTCCAGTCCGCAAAAGATCTGCGCAATGCCGTTTTCGTGGCGGCTGTTGAGGCTCGCGAACGTATCGACGCCCGTGCGCCCGAGCCGTCCCAGCGTCTGCACGTCGAGCGGCGCGCCGAGCCAGTCGACGGCCAGAAACATCTCGTAGATACCGATATCGAGCAGTGCGCCGCCCGCCTGCTCGAGCGACAGCGACGGATGATCGTCGGGCACGCCCGGCACCGAGCAGCCGGCGCGCACGAGGCCGATCGCACCGATGGGATCGTCAGCGAGATGGGCGCGCAGCTTCCTGTAGAGCGGATAGAACGGCGGCTTCATCGCTTCCATGAAGAGCCGTTGCGACGCACGCGCGCTGTCGATCACGCGATCGAGTTGCGCCGCGTTGACCGTCGCGGGTTTTTCGCACAGCACATGAACACCGGCTTCGAGCGCGGCCGTCGCGTAGTGCGCGTGGCTGTCCTGCATCGTCGCGATATAGAGCGCGTCGATGCCGCTTTGAAGGAGTGCGTCGAAGCTGTCGAGCGCCTGTCCGCCATGTTGCTGAGCAAACGTTTCAGCGGGAGCGCGGCGGCGGGACCAGACTGCTGTCAGCCGCGTGTCGGGGACATGCGCGAGGCTTTGCGCGAAACGATGGGCGATGCGGCCTGTGCCAACGATGCCCCAGCGTAACGTCGCGGGATGCCCGGAATGGTGGTGGGTTGCTGCGTTATTCATCGGTCGCAAAAAGGGTGTCCATCCAGTGAGTGACAGCCGACATTGTCGCCGATGTCGCGTATCACTTCGTCGGACTCGCCTTCGCACGGCCTGGGGTGCTACCGGTGCTGCCGGGTGAAACCTGTTGAAACTCAGTTGCCCTGCCTCGTCCTGTTGCTATGCCGCAGCGTCCGGCATGGCACCGCTCAGGCGGCTCATCGAGAAATCGATCAACGCAATCGACGCAGTTTCCGCTTCCTTCGCGTCGTGCCGCTCGATCGCCTCGACCACCCGCGAGTGCAACCGCACCGTTTCCTCCCACGCGCTGTGCGGCAGATCGACCAGCGGCTTCAACGCGGATAGCGCACCGCGAATGATCGCCGCCATCTGCTGGAAGAACTGGTTGCCGCTCGCAATCACGATGCGCGTATGCAGTACTTCATCCGCAGTCTGATGCCCGGGTTCGCCAGGCGGGCTGTTGCGGAAAGCCTCGAACGCATCGCGGATCGCGGCGATGTCCGAGGCGTTGCCGCGCGTGGCCGCCTGTGCAGCGGCGCGCGGTTCGATCAGCACGCGGAACTCGATTACGTCGCGCAAGAACGTCGGATCGGGCTTCGCACGAAAGCGCCAGTTCACGACGTCCTCGTCGATCATGCGCCAGTCGTGCATCGGCCTGATACGCGTGCCGATCTTGGGCCGCACGTCGAGCATGTGACGGGCGAGCAGCATCGACAGCGCCTCGCGCATCACCGTGCGGCTGACGTCGAATTCCTTCGACAATACGTCTTGCGGCGGTAACACCGCACCGTACTTCTCTTCGACGATCCCGGTCACAAGACCATCCATGACCTTGCTGACCAAGGAACGTTCTTTATTGGTTTGTTCCATCATCCTTCTCCCCGATGCGGCGTTTCTCGCCTGCGATGAATGTTGATCACGTGCCCTCGTGTCATTTTTTATTTTGTGAACAATACGTTGCGTTGCTTTATCTGGATACGCCAGTCGGGAAATTACTCGACAGGGTATTCCCTCCGATCAATTGTTTCTTTCGTGTAACGCGTCGTGAAGCGAAGTCCGAAGCACATCGCAACCAGCCTGCGAAAATGGGGAAAAATTGCATCGAAAGTACTGCACGCATAGGTCCGATAATCCCTTGCGGTTACATTCGTTACGTTTGTTACCGATCGAATCAATTAGCAGTCCGCATGCAAATTACCAGGGCGTGTCGTCTCTCACCGATTCACCCATTTGATCTGCCCGGCCCGCTTATCGAGCGTACTGCGCACCTTCTTTCCGATAGGCCCTCCTCTCATAGCGCCTGGTCATCCCGTGCAAAGATGCATCGCACTCACCCGAATCACCATGACGTCCATCACGCGTCAATGCTTCGATGCAACACATCTGAGCGCCATTGGAACCGATCTTCTGCGTCCTGCTCTGTACGTGTACACACACTTTCGTCGCGCTTTGGCATGGATGCGAGCCGCGTGCCTGATACCGTGCAGCGCCGTCTCGTTCTGCTTATCGATATCGGGAACATATCTACTGTAGTGCCTCGCGCATGCACTCTCGCGTTTCCGTGTGGCAACGCACGGACGCCGACGCGTCGCAATCCGTTAAATAGATTCAACCGGCGCCCCCGTCGCGATCGACCATCCCGGATCATCGACTGGCCCTGGCAGCCGCAAGCCCATACGCCGGACTTAAAGCCACTAGCGGCTGGCCTACACTCATTGAGGGCTGCGCTCATGAAAACGGTACTGCGACGCATTCTTTCCGAATGGGCACGGCTCGACGTGCCTCCCGACATGCTCGCCGACGACGCAGACCTCTATGCAGCAGGCCTCTCGGCAATCGGGACTGTCCAGTTGATGCTATCGATCGAAGACGAATTCGACATCGAAATTCCGAACCGCATGCTCACGCGCGACGTCTTTTCGAGCATCGAGTCGCTGGCGGCGGCCGTCGCAGAATTGCAGGGGGCGCGAGGCGGCGGCATGAACGCGCCGCTCATTCAGGTGGCGGCTGCAGCCGGAGCGTTCTCGCCCGACACGTTGTAGCAGCCGCGCTCACGTCGAACGCATGCGCTAGCGGGCGTGCTGCTGCCGGTGCAGGTCGTCGTGACCGGCGAACGACTGAACGGTCCCGAGGCGATTCTCATCAATGAGACAAACCGGACGCAGACCCTGCAGGTTGAAATAGCCCGGCTGCGTGAGGATGCCGTCAACGTCGCCCATGCGAGGCGCGCGCCCAACAGTGACGTCGCGAGTAACGCATCGCTTTACAAGGTTCCATTTGCCCGAGCGCAACGCTCCACACGCTCTGCCCATACGCCGCCGGGCAGTACCGCAACGACGAAGTACTGGCACTCAACGCGAAAGGTGCAATGTACTACCGCAAAACGTTTGCGCATCCCAGCGGGCTTGCTATCACGCATCCGACTGAAGAATGACGGGGCGCGCCAACACTCCTGCTACGGACGTTGGTATTCGTACGACACAATCGCGCTTTAAAAATCCCGCTCTCCTCCAAAAATCAGTTTTCGGTGCGGCAGCACACTAAATTCATGGAACACATCTGAATCAAATCGCGTTCAGCGCGGAATCACTCTTTGGTGGGCGTTTCGCCCATGTTTCATGCCTGATCGGGGTCAGCAGGCATTCTCCTGGTTATTTTCAACCCATGCAAAATCAGTGAGTTAGCGCCTATAAGTTAAGATGAATTCTCGAATCCACCGACAAATGCCATTGTGCAGTTTTGAAACAAAAAGATACGTTTTAGCCGATTCGACGATATTCCTCGCGACGCTGCGCCGCACCAGCGCTCATTTTCCAGTCGATTGGCACAGTCCTCGCTAGATGATGGGCGCAGTGAAAATGCCGACGTCGATGCAGACATTCAAAACAACCGCATCGACGGATGGTAGACGGGGCCGGTCTGTACGTATCTCGCCGCGAACCAGGCGGCAAGACATCGGGAAGCGTGCAGCGCTGGGTTAAAAAACAAGGGGTCGTGCAGGGCACGGCTTCATGCGAGGACCGATCATGCTAACGCTTCAATCCGATCTGCACGGCAATCATTTGCTCGGCGCATTGCCATCCCATGAGTGGCAGGCCATTGCCCCTCATCTTGAACTCGTTCA
Source organism: Paraburkholderia steynii (assembly GCF_900100565.1). NCBI lineage: Bacteria > Pseudomonadati > Pseudomonadota > Betaproteobacteria > Burkholderiales > Burkholderiaceae > Paraburkholderia > Paraburkholderia steynii. The sequence continues at coordinate 45,965 of NZ_FNDI01000006.1, forward strand.
TCTGCGCACGGAACAACTGCTGTGCGATTCGGGACAACGTATCCACCACGTCTACTTCCCTACCACGGCCATCATCTCGATGCTGTCGACAATGGAAGACGGCGGCTCCGTCGAGATCGCTGCAGTGGGTCGCGAAGGCATGACGGGCGTGCCCGTGCTGACGGGCGGTGAAACGATGCCGAACCGCGTGCAGGTGCAGTGCTCGGGCTTCGCGTACCGGATGACAGCGCAAGCGCTGCGTCAGCAGTTCGCACGCTCGGATTTCCTGCGCCGCCTGATGCTGCTCTACATGCACGCACTGCTCACCCAGGTCGCGCAGACGGCTGCCTGCAACCGGCATCACTCGTTGAACAAGCAACTTTGCCGGTGGCTGTTGATCGAAGTTGACCGCGTGGCATCGGATGATCTGTCCGTCACGCAACAGTTGATCGCCGACATGCTCGGCGTGCGTCGCGAGGGCATCACGGAAGCGGCCGGCAAGCTGCACAACGACGGCCTGATCCATCACAGCCGCGGCCACATCCGCGTGCTCGATCGCAAGGGTCTCGAAGCGCGCGCATGCGAATGCTACGGGCTCGTGAAACGCGAGTTCGACCGTCTGTTGCCGCGTCTGCGTGAAGCCGAAACGGTGAGTTGAAGTGTGCAGCTGCGGCGATGGTGTCGACGGCCTCGATTGCAGTTTGCGGCACATAGGTTTGCAATCGACAGCTTTGAACAGTTCCGTGAAGAGATAGCGTGCGGCGTCAGCATTGGCCTGGCGATCGCACGCGATAGCGGATCTCATCGCCCAAATGAAGCCAGGTTGCGTGAGATGAGCGTGTGCTGAACCAGCGTTGCGCACGCCTGACGAGCGGCCATGATCGGGCACATCGGTGCAATCGTTGTCGGCAACGCCCATGCGACGGGTATCGATCGCGACATGCGGCTTCGCCCACGCGATCCCGTTCGATCCGAACGACAACGTCCCTGTCGCGTCATCTGGTTGCGCGCCTGCCGCATCTACCAGGCGAAATCGCGTTACGCCGATGAACGAGCCAATGAAGTGCGGCGAAGAACATCGAGTTGCAATTTTGATTCAATCTCGTCCCGCCTTTCATTCGCCGTATGCCCGAGGCAACTTCACATCGCCACTCCGTTAGCAATCCATACCATCTCAGGAAGTCGTCGATCCGGAGGCCGCGCTCGGGTGATGGCGTCGCTTGACGCGCGTCACAGCCTCGGAATCTGAAGCTTCCGCCGCAGCTGTTTGATCAGATTCACACCACCGCTTCCGATAACCAGTCGCGCAAACAACAACATCGACCACTTACCCGGAATGAAAATATCTTTCAACATAATACTTCCGACGATATGAAATCTTAATACAATGCTCAGGTTTTTGTAAATCAGGACATTAAAAATAAATGAAGAGACATGCCCTCGTGACATAAACCCGTTATATTTCTCAAAAAACGCCAGACTCGGCTCACAGCTGACCGCCCTCGATATTTTATTCACACCCCCGTTCAGAGAATACTCCACCAGTGCGTCGTGCAAATAAATGAACGAGCAGCCGGTCATTTCAGCACTAATGGCAAAATCCCAATCCTGATGGCGCCGCAAAGATCCGTCAAAACCAATTAAGGGATAGTGATGACGCCACATCATGATGGATGAGGTTTGAATATATCCGCCATCCAATAAAATGAAGTCGAGCATCGATTGACCGTCATAGGGAGTCCGGTTGCCCGGTAAGCATCGGATCCCGTCGGTTAGCATCACGTTGCTGAACAACACTTTCACTTCGTTCACGGGAGGCTTGGGGCCGAAGGCAGCGATGCATCGTTCGAGTTTGTGCGGGAGCCACCGGTCGTCAGCATCCAGAAAGGCAATCAGGTCGCCGGTCGCTTCTTCGATGCCCCGATTCCGGCACCACGCCGCCCCGCGATTCACGGTCTCGCGGATCAGCCGCAATGGGATCTGATTTCCGCAATGACTCGGCAATTCGAATTGCAACCCGGACGCATCATCTATAACAATAATTTCCCGCGGAACAACTGTCTGAAGGGATATTGATTCTATCGCCACCCAAAGCAAATCAAGGCTATTGTAGTGTGGAATTATCACACTTACAGTATGGACATCGTCAAAATCGCGCCCCATGCTACACCCCGAATTTTATCTTTGAAAATCCTTTACATAGAGCGAAATTATCCGATTTCACCTGCCGCATCTAATTACACAGACCTTGCCATCACTTTACTGATTACATTATCGATACAGCCATTTATTACACCGATCCTTCCAATAACTTACTAATCACATAATCAATGCTATGGGCGTGCTTTCAGTTCGACGCGGATCTGATTGGCGTACATAGTAAAAACCAGGCCATAACGGATTGGGTCCTTCGTGTCGTGAAGTGCCGAGCATGCAGTCTTGCTATTTTCAGAAAGTCCCACGGGCTTTCAGTCGGGGCATTTTCCCCATCGCAATGTACTTGCGCCTGTTCGGACCACGCATGCCGTGCAGCGCCATCGTATCTTCAGGGACGGATCGTAGGACGGTTCCCGACACGATTCCGTGGGTTGCCCAACAATCCCGCCTGGATCGCAATGGCGAGTTGCCGGTGAATGCGGATGAACGAACACGTAGATCGTGTCACGGCTGATCGCAAGGGACGCATGTCAACACGCTGATGTTGATCCTGTAGAATCGACCAGCCCCACCGCCAGTCGAGTCCAGACTTTCAATGTCCTCTTCTCTCCTTACGCCGCCCTCTCCGCAAGAAGTGCATGTCTGGGAGTGGGACCTCGATGTCTGTGCCGGTGAATTTGATCGGCACTGGGAAACGCTATCGGAGGAAGAGCGCGAGCGCGCCAACAAATTCCGCTTCGAACGGCATCGCCGTCGCTATGTGGCAGGCCGAGGCGAACTCAGGCGGCTCCTGAGTCGTTACCTCGGGTTAGCACCGTCGGAGATCGCCCTGCGCTATGGCTCGGATGGCAAACCGTTCTGCGCGACCCAGCCTCCTGAGTGGCGTATCTGCTTCAACCTCAGTCACAGCGAGAATGAGGCGGCTCTCGCCATCTCGAACGGTTTCGAGGTCGGCATCGACGTAGAACAGTTCCGACCGATCGAAGAAAGTTTGCCGCTCGAAGTATTCTCCACGCGGGAGCGCGCGCAATTCACCGCCTTACCGGACGCCGAACGGCAGAACGTCTTTTTTGAAAGCTGGGCGCGCAAAGAGGCCTGCCTGAAGGCGCTCGGCACTGGCTTCATCCTGCCACCGACTCATTTCGAGTTCGATCTTTCCATTCGCGGCGACACGACACCCCGCTTCGTCAGCGGCGAGGCGGAAGAAGCGGCGCATTGGCGCATTTGTGCCCTGCCATCCAGTCCGACCTGTGCGGGAGCGGTGGCAGCACGACACACAGACTGGTCGATCGTCAAAATGAACTGACGGCCGGCGTCTGCGGGCGTGCAGCGCGGACATTGCTCTACATATAGCATCTCGCACTCCTACGCCCCCGACTTTGCCCCTCGATATACATCGCAGTACCAACCAAATAGACAAACGAAGGATACGGCTATCCCATCGACTGGCGGTGTCGTCAAAGCACGTCGGCCCGCACGACCATGCCAAAACACGGGCCTGCCATTGTTTCGGGCAAGCGCCAATCCTCTCTTGCCATCATGCCCCGAAGCGGTTTCGCCACGCGCAACACGACTGCCAACCGTTGACGATCGCGTCGAAGCAACCCTCGTCCGGCCGACATTACGCTTACTGGCAGACCCGCTCCCGCCACACAAAGTAGGTCGGGAGCATCGCCGCGATGCACCTGTTTGCGGCATCGGGAGCGGCTTGGCGCCATTCCGCACGAACTCCTCTGCTCAAAGTGTTGTTGCGTCGCTCGTGTGTGCGACGGCGTACGGATAGGCATCCCGCAGAAGTTTAACTTTCACTTACCGCAAATTTCGGGTTTGAGGCGTGGGACAGGCGTGGATAGCCACGTGCTGCCTGCGCTTCCCGTGACCGGCCCCGCCGATATGAGCGCCAAGCGCCACGCGTGGCTCAGTTCAATACCTTCATCAAACTTCTGGAGACCGGCAGATGTCACATAGAGATGGATATTTGAGCGACTTGCCGGGCGGCGCAGGTCATGGACCTGGCGTAGCGGCGCGCTTCGATGCCGTATGTGGCGAGTTTGGCGATCATCTTGCGGTGATCGACCAGACGGGTGAAGAGTCGTATGCCGCCCTCGGCGAGCGTTCGGCCCGCCTCGCGAGCGTCCTTGCCAGCATGGGACTGGGGCAAGGCGATCGTTGCGCGATCATGGTTCCGCGCAGCCGGGACACGCTGGCCCTGATGCTGGCGATCCTGCGTGTGGGCGCCGTCTATGTGCCGCTGGATCCCGCTTACCCCAAGGCGCAACTCGATTTCATCGTTGCTGACTGTCTGCCCAAACTGATCGTCGCGGAAGGCGCGGCGCTTGCCAGCGTGGGCGACCTGAATGGCGTGTTGATCGATCTGGCCGATATCGTGGCATCGTCGGCGGCTGTCGATCCCGCTCCGCTGCATCCGACGGACCCTGACGACCCGGCGTACATCATGTATACGTCCGGCTCGACGGGCAAGCCCAAGGGCGTGATCGTCCCGCATCGCGCGATTCTGCGCCTGGTGCAGGGTCAGACCTTCACTGCCCTGTCGTCGGAAACGCGCTTCCTCAATCTCGCGCCCCTCGCCTTCGATGCCAGCACGCTGGAAATCTGGGGTCCGCTGCTGAACGGCGGCAGCGCCGCGATCATCAACGAGGTCCAGCCTTCGCTCGACACGATTGCCTCCGAAATGGCACGGCTCGGCGTCACGAGTGCGTGGTTCACGGCTGGCCTCTTCAATGCGCTCGCCGACTATCGGCTGGAAGCCTTTTTGCCGCTCAAGGAAGTGCTGACGGGCGGCGACGTGCTGTCGCCCGTGCATATCCGCAAGGTCATGGAGGCCCACCCCGAGCTGCAGATCATCAATGGCTACGGGCCGACCGAGAACACGACTTTCACCTGCTGCTACCGCATTCCGCGCCACAGCGAGGCATCAACACATGGCGACGCGATTCCTATCGGCGACGCGATTGCGGGCACGCGGGTCTACATCGTCGACGACAAGCTGGTTCCTGTCGGCGATGGCGAAGTCGGCGAACTCGTCACGGGCGGTGACGGCGTAGCGCTCGGCTACCTCAATCGCCCCGAGCTGACGGCAGAAAAATTCATCGACGACGTCTTCACGCCCGGCGGCAAGCTCTACCGCACGGGTGACCTCGTGCGCCGCCGCGCGGACGGCGCGATTGATTTCCTGGGCCGCAACGACCGGCAGATCAAGATCGCGGGCAAACGCATCGAACTCGATGAAATCGAACATGCGCTGCGTGTCGCGCCCGGCGTAGCCGATGCGGCCGTGGCGGCATTCGAGGGCCGCAGGGGCAAGTCCATCGCCGGCTTCGTGAAGGCCGATGTCGCCGATGCAGCGGCTGCCGCCGCCTTCGTCGACGGGTTGCGCGCGCATCTGAAGGCCGCATTGCCCGACTACATGGTGCCGACGGAGCTGCGTGTCCTGCCGGACTTCCCGCTAACGCCGAATGGCAAGATCGACCGCAAGGCCCTGCTTGCGGGACTCGATACGCCTGTCGCGGCGCCCGCCGAACCCGAGCCGATCGACGACGACATCGCCGGAAAGCTGGCGGCTGTGTTCGAGGGGCTGCTCGGCAACCCCGTCGATCGCCGCTCGAACTTCTTTGATCTCGGACTGCGCTCGCTCGATCTGATGCGGGCTCACGCGATCATCGCGCGCGACGTGTCGGCCAAGGTCGCGCTGGTGGATCTGTTCCGCCATCCCAATGTCGAGGCGCTGGCCGCGCATCTGCGCGACGCCCTCGGCATGGCACAGCAAGGGGCCATCCGGCGCCGCCGCGACGTGCAAGACGGCGCTATCGCTGTCGTCGGCATGTCCGGACGCTTTCCTGGCGCGCGCAATGTCCGCGAGTTCTGGGCCAACATCCTCGCGGGGCGCGACTGCATCACGCATTTCGACGTGGCGGAACTGGAAGACAGTTTCGACGATGGCTCTCGCCGCGAAGATCGGTATGTGAAGGCACGGCCGATCCTTCAGGACGTCGATCGCTTCGATGCCGGCTTTTTTGGGGTGCTGGCGCGCGAGGCAGCACTGACCGACCCGCAACAGCGCCTGTTCCTCGAGATCGCCTGGGAGGCGTTCGAAGATGCCGGCTACGATCCGGCGACGATCGCCGGTGCCGTCGGGGTGTTCGCCGGCACGTCGATGAACACCTACTTCCTCAAGCACGTTCTGACCGATCGTGGCGTGATCGATGAGTTCACGAGCCAGTTCCAGATCGGCGAGTATCAAAAGCTGGTCGGTGCCGGCGATTTCGTCGCCACCCGCACGGCCTACAAGCTCGGCCTCAGGGGGCCTGCCATCTCGGTGCAGACGGCATGCTCGACGTCGCTGACGGCGATTGGCCTTGCCGTAGAGAACCTTCGGGCGGGACGCTGTGACATGGCGCTGGCAGGCGGCGTGTCGGTCACCTTCCCGCAGAAGCGCGGCTACTTCTATGAAGAAGGCGGGATGGGCGCGCCCGATGGCGTCTGCCGCCCGTTCGATGCCAACGCGAAGGGCACGGTGTTCGGCAGCGGCGCGGGCGTGGTTCTGCTGAAACGTCTCGAAGACGCCATCGCTGACGAGGATTCCATCTATGCGGTGATCCGTGGCGTCGGCATGAACAATGACGGCTCCGACAAGGTCGGCTTCACTGCGCCTAGCGTCGATGCGCAGGCCCGCGCGATTGCCATCGCGCACGCCGAGGCAGGCATCGATCCCGCCTCCGTTGGCTATATCGAAGCCCACGGCACGGCGACGCCGCTCGGCGATCCGATCGAATTCGCGGGCCTCGTGCAGGCATTCCGCCTGGGCGGCGTCGAGGGCGGCCAGTTCTGCGCGCTCGGCTCGGCGAAGGCCAATGTCGGACACCTCGACGCGGCAGCCGGCGTGACAGGTTTCATGGCGGCGGCGCTCGCGCTGCGCAACCGCACGTTGCCGCCGCTCACGCATTTCCATGCGCCGAACCCGGCTATCGACGTGACGAACAGCCCGTTCTTCTTCAACGAGGCTGCGCGTCCCTGGGCTGATGGCTCGACGCCGCGCCGCGCCGGTGTGAGTTCATTCGGCGTCGGCGGCACGAATGTCCATGTGGTGCTGGAAGAAGCGCCTTGCCGTGTCGACGCTTCTGAGCAGCAAGACGGGCTGCAGATACTGCCGCTTTCGGCAAAGAGCGCGGCAGCGCTCGAACGCGCGAAGGCCAATCTCGCCAGCCATCTCGCGGTCAATCCCGGCGTCTCGCTCGCCGACGTGGCCGCAACGCTGCAAACGGGTCGCCGTGCCTTCACGCATCGCGCCGTGGTGATCGCCGACAGCCTCGATCAGGCGCAAGCGAAGCTGCAAAAAGGCGCCATCGAAGCACAGGCTCCTCAAGCCACGCCGCCCGTCGTCTTCATGTTCCCCGGCCAGGGCTCGCAGTATCCGGGCATGGGCGAAGCGCTCTATCGCACCGAGCCGGTCTATCGCGAATGGATCGACAAGGGCGCCGAGGCGCTGGCTCCGCACGTCGGGCTGGATATCCGCACGCTGATGTTCAGCGATACCCCGGAAGGCGACGATACCCCGCACCCCATCCGTTCGACGATCTACGCGCAGCCGGCGCTGTTCCTCGTCGAATACGCACTGGCGCAGCTGTGGATATCGCGCGGCGTCAAGCCGACGGCGATGATCGGCCATAGCGTCGGCGAACTGGTCGCAGCGTGCGTGGCCGAGGCGATTGCCTTCGAGGATGCGCTATACCTCATCGCGAAGCGCGGCGCGCTCATGCAATCGGCCGAACCGGGCGCGATGCTGGTGGTGCGTCTGTCGGAGGCCGATCTCAGGCCCATCCTGCCCGCCGACGTCGACCTGGCCGCGATCAATGCACCGACGCTCAGCGTGGTGGCAGGCCCCTTCGCCGCCGTCGAGGCGTTCGAGGCCACGCTGAAGGCAAGCGATATCGAGCATCGGCGGCTGCACACGTCTCATGCGTTCCACTCGCGCATGATGTCCGGCGTCGTTGAAGATCTGGCCAGGCTCGCGGACACCCTTTCTTTCGCACGACCGAAGATTCCGTATGTGTCCTCGGTGACAGGCCAATGGGCGTCGATGGATCAGCCCGTACACGGACGTTACTGGGCCGGGCATTGCCGTGACGTCGTGCGCTTCAGCGACGCGCTGACCATGGTGACGGCGGAAGGCAAGCCGCTTCTGCTCGAAATCGGCCCCGGCCGGACGCTGACGACCTTCGCGATGCAAGGATTGCCCAAGGACCGGTATCTGGGCGCGATTGCCTCCCTGCCCGATTTCGCGATGCGCGACCGCGAGCTTCCCTTGCTCGCCGAAGCGACCGGACGCCTGTGGCTGAACGGCGTCACGCCGAACTGGAAAACCGTTCAGCCAGAAGCTGCCCGCCGCGTTTCACTACCGACCTATCCGTTCGAACCGGAACGGCATTGGATCGAAGCGCCTGCAACTGCCTCTTCACGCAACCCCACGACGGAAGCCGCCGCGCTTGCCGCTCCGGCCTCGTCCGACGCCATAACCACCACCTCTCCGACCGCCATGACCAAAACCGTCCAAATCGACCGCAAACCGCGCCTCATCGCCGAACTGGCCTCGCTTCTCGCCGAGATCTCCGGCGAGGCGCCGGATACGTCCGACCCGAACATGACCTTCTGGGACCTCGGTTACGACTCGCTGTTGATGGGACAGGTCTCCCGGCAGCTTCGCCGCCGCTACGACGTCACGATCAGCTTCCGGCAGATCATGAGCGACTATCCGACGCTGCCTGCGCTGGCCCAGTTCCTCGACGGCGCCATGCCGCCTGATCCGGAACAGCCGGCCGTCGTTGAGGCAGCGCCCGTCGTCGAAGCCGCGCCTGTTGCCGTTGCGGCACCCGTCGCCGTCGCGGCTGCGCCTGGCTTCGCCGCGCCCATGATGGCCACGGCCCCGGCCTCGGGCGATGTCCAGTCGGTGATCCGCGACCAGATCGCTGCGATGCAGTCCCTGATGGCGCGTCAGCTCGACGTGCTGCAAGGCGCACCGCTGGCCGTCCAGCAGCCCGCCGCCGTGATCCAGGTCGCCGCAGCGCCGGTGCAAGTCATTGCGCCCGCGCCCGTCGTCGCAGCCGCAGCGCCCAAGCAATCCGCCGGCCCCGAGATCAAGTTCGAAGAAAATCGCCCGACGCGCTTCACCGCATACAAGCCGGGCGCCACGAACTCGGCACAGATGACCGATGCGCAGACGGCGTTCATCACGGATCTGACGACCCGTTACTCGGCGAAAACACCCACGTCCAAAGCTCGTACGCAGTCCTACCGTGCCGTGCTTGCCGATCCGCGTACGGCCAGCGGCTTCCGCGAGGAATGGAAAGAGCTGGTCTATCCCATCGTCGCCCAGCGCTCCAAGGGTTCGAAGATCTGGGACGTCGACGGCAATGAATATATCGACATAGTCAATGGCTACGGCCAGACCGCGTTCGGCCATACGCCCGATTTCGTGGTGGACGCCGTCAACGCGCAGATGGCGGAAGGCTTCGCGATCGGACCGCAGTCCCCGCTCGCGGGTGAAGTCGCGCAGATGTTCGCCGACATGACCGGGCATCAGCGCGTCACGTTCTGCAATACCGGTTCCGAAGCCGTGATGGCAGCGATGCGCCTCGCGCGCACCGTGACGGGCAAGGACAAGATCGTCTGCTTCGACGGCGACTACCACGGTCAGTTCGACGAAGTCCTCGTCAAGCCGGGCAGCGAAGCCGGTGTCCCGCGTGCTTTCCCGCTCGCCCCCGGCATCCCGCAGAACTCGGTGGGCAACATGGTCGTGCTGCCCTACGCCAGGTCCGAAAGCCTCGAATGGATCAAGGCCAACATCGACGATATCGCCGGTGTGCTGTTCGAGCCGGTGCAGTCGCGTCACCCCAATCTGCGGCCGAAGGAATTCGTGCAGCAACTGCGTGAGATCACGGCAGCCAATGAGTCCGCGCTGATCTTCGACGAAGTCGTGACGGGCTTCCGCGTCCATCAGGCCGGCATGCAAGGCTACTGGGGCATCCAGGGCGACATGGCGACCTACGGCAAGGTGGTCGGCGGCGGTCTGCCCGTCGGCGTGCTCGCCGGCACAGCCCAGTTCATGGATGCGCTCGACGGCGGCCAGTGGCAATTCGGCGACGCGTCGGTGCCCGAAGTGCCGCCGACCTTCTTCGCGGGTACGTTCGTGCGTCACCCCGTGGTGCTGGCAGCGATGAAAGCCGTGCTTCTGCACCTGAAGGAAGCCGGCCCGGCGCTGCAGGAAACACTCGCCGCGCGCATGGACGGGCTCGTGCAGCGTATCAACGGTCATCTGGAGAAAGTCGGCATCGCGGCGCGCGCCGAATCCTTCTCAAGCTGGTTCTATGTCAGCTTTGCAGGCGAAGACCGTCTGGGCAGCCTGTTCTATCCGTATATGCGCTACCTCGGCGTTCACATCATGGAAGGCTTCCCCTGCTTCCTGACGACCAGCCATTCGGACGAGGACATCCGCAAGATCGGCGATGCCTTCGTTGAAAGCATCGCGGCGCTCCAGCGCGTCGGCATTCTCGGCAGCACGCAGGAAGCGCCGGCTTCCGTGCCGCAGGCCGAACCGCTGCAACTCACGCAAGCGGCCCTCACCGAACCGCAGAAAGAAATCTGGCTGTCGGCTCAGGTGGGTAACGAAGCCTCGCTCGCGTTCAACGAGTCCTTCACGCTCGAACTGAACGGCAACCTGAACGAAGCCGCTTTCGAACGCGCCTTCGCGGCCACGGTTGCCCGCCACGATGCGCTGCGTGTTCACTTCTCACGCGTCGGCGACATGATGTTCGCGGACCCGGCGACGACTGTTCCGCTGGAAAAGATCGACCTGTCCGGCCACGCCGATCCGGCCGGACAACTCGCGTCCATCATCGATGCGGAAGCCCGTGAAGTGTTCGATCTGACCCGCGCTCCGCTGGCTCGTGCCGGGCTCGTGCGACTGGAAAGCCAGAAGTCGGCCTTCGTGTTTACCGCCCATCACATCATCTGCGACGGATGGTCGATCAACATCATCCTGCGCGATCTGTCCGCCCTCTACGCGGCTGAAGTGTCGGGCGCACAAGCTGAACTCGACGAGGTGCAAAGTTTTCTCGCCTTCGCCAAGGCGCAGGATGAAGCCGGTGTTGACGCGGAGACGCGCGACTTCTGGATGAATCTCCATCGCAACCCCGCGCCGCAGCCCGATTTGCCCGGCGACCGTCCGCGCCCGGAACTCAAGAGCTTCAGCGGCGCTTCGACGACACGCCATCTGGGAGCCGATCTTCTCAAGCAGGTGAAGACCGCTTCGTCGAAGCAAGGCTGCTCGCTGTTCGCCACGCTGTTCGGCGCTGCCCAGGTGCTGTTTGGCCGCCTGTCGAACAATGACGATGTCGTGATCGCCGCGCCGATGGCTGGCCAGTCGCAAGCGGGCGAAGCGCTGCTGGTCGGGCACTGCGTCAACTTCCTGCCGCTGCGCGTGAAGTTCGACCGCAACCAGCCTTTCGCCACGCACATGAAGGCGGTGCGCGATCATCTGTACGACGCCGGTGACCGGCAAAACTACACCTATGGCGCGCTGGTGCGCGACCTCGGTGTCAAGCGCGATCTCAACCGGCTGCCGCTGACCGATCTGCAGTTCAATCTGGAGAAGGTCGACGGTGAGCTCGACATGGCGGGCGTGACCACGCGCTTCACGCCGAATGCGAAGGCCTACAGCAACTTCGATCTGTTCCTGAACGTCATCGAATCGGCAAAGGGTCTTCGTCTGGATTGCGACTTCAACACCGACGTCTATGACGAAGCGACGATCCAGCGCTGGCTCGGCTACTACGAGAACGTGCTGACGGCGATTGCCCGCGATGCCGAAACGACGGTCGCAGCACTGTCGCTACTCAACGATGTCGAGATCCATCACCTGCGCGACGAACTGAATGACTCCCAGCGCGCCTACGATCTGTCGCAGACGACTCCGGCGCTGATCGCCGCGCAGGCTCGCCAGACGCCCAATGCACCGGCCGTCTCGGATGAGGTCCTGCGCCTGAGCTACGGCGAGCTCGATGCAAGCGCCAGCCGGATCGCCCGCAGTCTCGTGGCGGCGGGTATCGCGCCGCGCGGACGCGTCGCCATCGCGATGGACCGGAGCGTGATGACGGTGGCCGCGATGATCGGCGTGTGGCGGGCCGGTTGCGCCTACGTGCCGCTCGACATGACGATGCCGCCTGCGCGCCTGCGCCAGATTCTCGACGGTGCCGACATCGCTGCCATCCTCACCGATGGCGCAAGCCAGGCCGTGCTGGAACCGGGCGCACACCGCGTACTGGACCTGGAGACGCTCCTTGCGCAACGCGACGACACAGCCGTGACGCTGCCCAACGTATCGGATGCCGACTCGGCCTACGTGATCTTCACGTCGGGCTCGACGGGCCAGCCCAAGGGCGTGGAAATCGGACATCGCGCGCTGAGCAACTTCCTGCTGTCGATGGCGGAAGCGCCGGGATTTACGACCAAAGACCGCATCGTGGCCGTCACGACGTTCTCCTTCGACATCTCCGGTCTCGAGCTGTTCCTGCCGCTGATCGCCGGCGGACAGACCTTCATCGCAGGCCATGCAGAGGTTCGCACCGGCTACGAGTTGGTGAGCCGGCTGAACGAGCAGGCTGCCACCGTTCTCCAGGCGACGCCGTCGCTCTGGCGCATGCTGCTGGAAGCCGGCTTCAAGGTCCCGCAGGGCTTCAAGATCCTGTGTGGCGGTGAGCCGCTGCCGCGCGATCTCGCCGACGCGCTACTGGAGACTGGGGCTGAAGTGTGGAACCTCTACGGTCCGACGGAAACGACGATCTGGTCGTCCGCCTCGCGTGTCGTGGCGAATGGCGCTGTGGTGATCGGCGCACCCCTCGCGAATACGCAACTGCATGTGCTCACCGAAGACCTGCATCTCGCGCCGCAAGGCGTGAGCGGTGAACTGTGGATTGGCGGTGATGGCCTTGCAAAGGGCTATTTCAACCGCCCCGATCTCACCGATGCAGCGTTCAGGTCGGTTGCCATCGAAGGCGCTGCGCCGTGCCGCCTGTACCGCACGGGTGATCTTGCGAAACGCCTCGCCGATGGCTCGCTGCAACACCTCGGCCGTCGCGACCAGCAGATCAAACTGCGCGGCTTCCGCATCGAGATCGAGGATATCGAGGCTGCGTTGCGCAAGGCGCCCGGCGTGGCCGCCGCGGCCGTCGCGCTGCATACCGTCAGCGACAGTCCGCGTCTGGTGGGCTACATCGTCGAGACTGCTTCTGACAAGACTGACCAGGCAGCCGTCGCCGCGCATGTTGCCGGGCAATTGCCGGCCTACATGGTGCCGACCCTGTGGATGACGCTCGACGCCCTGCCGCAGACCAGCAACGGCAAGCTCGATCGCAAAGCCCTGCCCGTGCCGACCGCGGACATGGTGGCCGCACCCGTGCGCCATCCGCATGCGGCGCTCAAGGTGGTTCCGCCCGCCCCGATGCCGATCGAACCCGCGGCGGCTGAAGCCATTGCGATCGAACCTGTGGCGGCTGAACCCGTGGCCATGACGCAGACGCAATCCACCATCGCGGCGATCTGGGGTGACGTGCTCGGTCTCCAGCATGTCGGCATCGATCAGCAGTTCTTCAGCCTCGGCGCAGACAGCCTCCAGCTGTTCCGCATCGTCGCGCGAATGAACGAACGCGGACTGGGTGTCGATGCGCGTCAGCTCATGAAGAATCTGACGATCGCCGAACTGGCGGCGAGCCTCGACGGCCCGCCGGCGGACGAGCCGATGGCGGCGCCTGCCGTAGCCCGGCCGTCGATCCTCAATTTCAAGCGCAGAGTTGCGGAGGGAGTCTGAGCAATGAACGGACTGGCCTTTAAGATCGCCCCGACCGACGAGGTCGAAGCCAGCTACGCCGTGTTCCCGGCGACCGCCTGCCAGGTCAGGTTCTGGCATGAGCAAAAGGCGTCGCCGAAGGCCTCCGCGCTCAACATCGCGTTCCGGCTGCAGTTGTCGGGACCGCTCGATGCCGCGAGTATCGAGCGGGTGCTGCGCGAACTGGTAGCACGGCACGAGGTATTGCGTACCGGCTTCCTGATGACGGGTGCGGGGCTGCGACAGCAGGTCTGGAGCCACGCGCCCTTCCTGCTCGAAGTGGTCGACCTCACAGGCTTTGAGGAAAAGGATGGCCTTGCGGAAGCGGAGCGCGTAGGCGGACATCAGGCCCGCACGCCTTTCGCATTGTCGTCGCCCTCCTTCTTCCGGGCCGTGTGGTTGCCCCGGTCGGCCACGCAGGGTGAACTGCAGCTGACATTCCATTCGCTCGTGATGGATGGCTGGTCGTTCGCCATCCTCGTGCGCGAGCTCGTGGAAGGACTTGCCGCCGTCCATGCCGGCCTCGAACCCGCTTACCCCGATGTCGATCTTCACCACGGCGACTATGCGCTGTGGAAGGAAGAGTTCCTTGCCAGCGGTGCGCTCGATCGCGCCCGCGCCCACTGGCGCCAGGAGCTTCGGGATTTCAGCCGCTTCGATGTTCCCGGCGATCGTCCCCGGCCGCAGGCGCGACGCTTCCAGGGCATCATCCGCTCGATCCTCTTGCCCGGCGCGCTCAGCGACCGGCTGATTGCGGCTGCCAAGGCGCAAGGCGTCACGCTGTTCAGCGTTGCGGCTGCCGGCCTCGCGATGGCGCTGCAAAAGTCGGCCGGGCAGACGAAGGTTGCCATGGGCACCCAGATGTCAGTGCGGGATCAGCAGGAACTCGAGGGCGTGGTCGGGCCGCTGATCAACACGGTGATCCTGCGCCTCGACATGCCTCAAGGCAGCACCGTGGCCGCCGTGACAGCGCAGTGCGGCGCCAAGCTCAGCGACGCCATCGAACATCTGCACCTGCCGTTCGAAGAGATGACGGAGATGGCGGGCGAGGTATCCGATGGGGATCGCCCGCCGCTGTGCTCGGTCAATTTCGCCCTGCAGCAAAGCTTCGTCGGCGGCGGCGATGAAGTTCGCCGGGGCGTTTTCGCTGCAACGACCTCGCCCTCCTTCAACGCGGGCGCGCTCTACGACCTCAACTTCTTCATGGTGCGGCGCCCGGATGGCTGGCGCATCTCGTGTGAAGGCGACACGGATCTCTACGACGTGGCGACCATCGACGGGCATCTGGCGAAGTGGCGCGCGATGCTGGAAACCGTCGAGATCGACGCGAAGCTGCCGGTGGCGCCCGCTGCCGCGAAAGCAACGGCGACATTCGTGTCAGGCGTCGGCAACAGCGGTTTCATGAGTCAGGCCGAACTGGAGGCGAAAGCGCGCAATATCGTGCGCTTCAACGAGAATGCGCCGGGAACGCCCATCATTGCGCTCAACAACATGGCCGTGTTCTATGAACTGGCCCGGCAGATCGGCACCGACCGTCCCATCATCGATATTCCGATGGTGCCGGAAGGCGCCCCGCGCGAGTTCCCGCAGCGTGCTTTTCAGGACGTCGCCGCGGACGCCGTGCGGCTGATCAGGCTGGCCCGGCCCAACGGCCCGTACATCCTGATGGGGCATTGCGTGCTCGGTGCGCTGTCGCTGGAGGCGGCCCATCAGCTCAGGCGCGAAGGCGAAACGGTGGAACTCGTCATTCTCAACGACTCGTGGTGCCCGGGTTATCGCGAGTCGATGCCCTGGTACGACCGGCAGTTGCGCAAGATGCAGGTGCGTGCGGACAACATTCCGCGCGACTTCCGCAAGGCCATGCGGGGCGAGACCTCGATGGTCGCCTTCCTCAATCAGTATCGGATCGTTCGCTGGCTCGGCATTGCCAAGCTTGCTCTCAAGCTCGGCCTGATTCAGGGCAATGCATCGGAGCATATGGTTTCGGAGAATCGCTGGTACATCGAATATCTGCTGGCGCAGCAGGCGCGGTATTGCCCTGCCCCCTATGACGGCGACGTGCAGATCTTCCGCAGTGGCCAGGTGCTCAATGGACGCCTGTTCGCGCGGGACTTGGGATGGGGGTCGGTAGTGACAGGCAAACCGGGTAACCTGGTGGTCACCGAGGTTCCGGGCATGCACGATCAGATCTTCCGCTCGGCCGGCGCGGCTGTCATCGGCAAGCAACTGCGTGAGCGTCTGGCGCGGATCGGGGAGAACAGCGCTGAAGCCAATGCTGGCGAAGAGGACGCTCCCGCAGCATATCTGAGTCGCGCCAAGGCTTAGAACTCACTTCATAAGGATTGCACATCGGTTCACGAAGAATTCGTGAACCGATGCAGCACCCAGAGAGAAAAAAAAATCGCGGCGTCAGCCGCGAAGGGGATAGCAAGGCGTAGCGCCACAGTTGTATTTCACAGCCTGCTTCTGGCAGGCCGTGATGATCGTGGCGTCGACCAGCAGGTCTTACATGGCGGGACTAGCCGCCTCTTTTCAAAGCCGACTTGATAGCTTGCCGGGCGGCACTCGCCGTCGAATACGCCATTGCCTTGGCCCGATCACGCACCGCGCTCTGCCCAGGCGGATTGGGATTGATTCCAAGCCTCCTGAGGTAATAGTTGGCCCGATAGATATCCGCTCGAATAGAGTCAACAAACTGGAAATTTACGCTCAAAGTCACCGAGATATTGTCGTCGTTCTTTAACCAGTGCGGGCAGTTGACAGGAACGTGAACGCCATTTCCCGGGGCCAATCTGTACAAGCGCGATCGGTCCTGCAGTTCGGGTCTATAGTTTGGCGCGTTGTTGTCGATCGTCCAGAACTGCTCGATTTCCTCCTCCGGAAGAATCTGCCGATCTTCCCGATCAAAGACGTACAAATCCTTTTCCCCGTGGATTTGAAGAATGAAATTGCATTCACGATCGATGTGGTATGCCGTCACCCGCTTCGGCGACGTTATGAAAATGATGATCTCCTCATTTCTGATCTTGGATTCGATGCCGCCGCCAATCATATCCTTGACCTCTGCGATCGCATGCCGGTATAGCTCGGTGTAGGCCGGATCTTTTTGCGCGTCTCTCAGGATGAACCAGGCATTTGAATCTTCCAGTTGCCCTAATGCATCCAGCGGTGAGAATGCATGATTCGTATCTTTCCATTTTTGACCAGGCGCGACGTCACCCATGTCGTAGTAGAGATCAGATGGGCGCGTTCTCAGGGTTCGCTCCGTCAACTCCATCAATTGAGGGAGTTGAAAGCGCGGATGAGATGCAAGGTGGTGGGAGACATCGAAGCTCTTCCGCTCGAAACGTTCTCGAAACACTGAGGGATCTACGTCGATCCACTTGTCCGGCAATGTCGCTTCAGGGACCGGGAAATCCGTGGACATGTCCATGCGATCGCTCCTTGTAACCTTATAAGGAAATGACGACTGTGATGCCAGATCAGCGGCTCCCGTCCAGATGGCGAACGATGCGCCTGCGGACGGGAACAACAACCTTCATCACCGATGACTTCGCATTGTCGGTACCGGGGTCCGCACCGGGCGGCTGCGGATTTACACCGAGTTTGCGCAAGTAGTGATTGGCGGCAAAGATACGGCCACGGGCCCGGGTTGCGTCAGTCTCGTAGACGACCGCATACGACACGCTGCGTTCCGCGCCGGTTTGAACCCAATGGGGCGCGTCCTGCGGCTGGTGAAAGCCACTACCGGGCACCAGGTCGAAGACATGTTCGAGGCTCTTGTCGCGTGCCGCCAGATCCACCTGGCCGATCTCGACTATGCCCTGCACGTAGAAATCCTCGAGCTCGTCTTCCCGAACGGCACTGGGAGGATAGACATGGTAGTGCTTGTCGCCCTCGATCTGGAAGAAGTGATTGATTTCTGGATCGAAATGGAACGGCGTGGTCGAGGAGGCAGAGCTAACGAAGATGGCAGATTCGAGCCGCTCGACCTTTTCACCATTGAGACCGCCGCGTAGTTCAACCACTTTTTCGAACAGCTTGTCCAACAGTTCCCGAAAGCCGGCGTCATAATTCTCGGGCCGCTTCAGAAGCACGCGCGTCGGCCCCGTGGCAAGCTGAGCAAGCGCCTCATCCGGCTTCAACGTCTTTGCTTTGACATCAAAGAATCGGGTCCCCGGCGTGGGAGCCGAATTGGAGACGTAATAATCCGCAGGGTTCGCACCATACTTCTTCGCCAACTCCGCTAATGCCTCCGGCTGGAACATCGACAGCTGATGCAGACAGTGCTTGAAACCGAACGGCGTATTGTTGAACGCGGTCTTGTAGACGGCTTGATCAACGGTCAGTAGAGAATCGGCAGACGGTATCATTGTTGTAAATCCAAACTGGGTTAGACAGCGTCGCAAGCGCGGCAGGAACCGATGTCCATTGCTTGTCTGGTCAGCGCCTGACTAGCCGCTGAATCGCATTCGGCGGCCATGTCAACCTGTTGACCGGCGTGCGAACGATTTCCGAATGGCTTGATAAACCCAAGTACACTTCTCAAGCGACTTCATGCAGTAGTTGATGCTGACAGAGAACATTGCTTGAAGCCTACTATCCCCTCTCACGGGCAGATGTGCGTTGACGAACATCCACTTTCAAGCGCCTGACACGGGCTCTTCCCGGCCACGCGCGGTACCAAGGCGCTTATCCACTGGCGGCGCCAGATCGCTAGATTGAATAATTTAAACCCCACCTCTCCGTGCGCCGACACACAAACGCTCTCACCCGCCTCGGCCACAATGTGCAAGTCGCGCATTGGAGCACCCCATGACCGCTAACCCAGTCTCAAACGCAGCGCATTCGGCGAATTCGGTGTAGACATTTTCCTCGTGCCAAGCGGATTTGTGATCGCGCTCGGAGGTAACGGGCAACCTGGTCGTGACTGAGGTTCCCGGCATGCGTGACCAGTTATTCCACAGTGCGGGCCCGGCGGCCATAGGCAATCATTGCGTGAGCGCTTGGCCGAAATCGAGGCCAATGCACGGCCTTGGAGTAGCCGGAACGGTAGTTAGTTAAACCTATTAAAGTCGGGGCCGGGGGAAAAATTTGGCCGCGAATTCAGGCGCCAAAATTCGGCCGTGTTGCCTAAAGGAGGCAAAAATGAGGAGCATAGTTTGGCGAATTCCCGGTTTGAAGCAAATGCGTCGATCGGGGTGGCTCAATCACAAGCTTCGGCTCGGATTTGGTGCTTATTGGGGCGCATTCCCTTGTCGGGAAGATGCGGTACGGTTTCTTCGACCCTCTCGACGCGCAACTGCGGACAACGAAGACATGGCCGTGATGAATGTCGAGGCGTTCTCGACGGTCCATTCCTTCGATTGGCCGGTAATGTTCTTCATGATGGACCTCAAACGCCGGGGGCGGCTTACCACCGTCACGGATCTCGGAGGTCATCTGGGTGTCAAATACCATGCCTTCCGAAAGTTCCTGGACCTCCCCAAAGACACATCATGGCAAGTCGTCGACGTCCCGGCTGTGTGCAAGGAGGGAAGAAGGCGCCAAAGATCCGGGGAAACGTCTCTGCAGTATTTCGAGGATTCAGAAAAGACAGCTCCGTGCGACGTGTTGCTTTGTTCCGGCGTCTTGCAATATCTCGACTATACGCTGGCAGAAGCTGTCGCCCGCTTGCCGTCTCGCCCCCGCCTCATATTGTTGAACAAGGTTGCCATTTCCAAGGGCAGCGCCTTCTACACGCTTGAATCCTTAGGGCGCGCCCGCATTCCCTACCATGTGACGACAATTGCAGATCTGGATCGGGCACGAGACGCCCTTGGATACAGGCTTCTGTCACGATGGAGCATTCCGGACCGAACCGCCGAAGCGGCAACGGCCAAGGGCAAACAGTTGATAGAATCGATCGGCGAAGCCTGGATCAATACGGCCATCGCGGAGGAAGCTTCCCCTGAAATCGAATCGGACACGTCCCTTTCCCTGGGTTCCTAACAGCGACGAGGCATCCGCATGATCTCTGGAGCGCCTTGTTCTTGGGCTCTTGCCGCTTCAAGTCTTGTCGCGCTCGTGGTCGCGGCGGTGATTGGCGTCAGCTGGTATGCAGGGCTTGCCGACCCGAAGGAAATGATCCGTGCCGCCCTATTCCTCGACACAGACAGGCCTCGGTTGGAGGGGCCCTATGCCGTCGGCTTCGCCAGTATTGATGTAAAAACGGGAAGCGATGGCCCTTCGCTTCCGGTCGATATCTGGTACCCCGCGCAGGCGCCCGGCGATGGCATTGGGCGCTCGATTCTGCAGTGGATCGCAGCAATCGGACATCCTACCTCCCCGCCGTTCACGCCAAATGGAAAGCTGTCCGAGGCCCGTGCTAAATATCCCCTCATCATTTACTTTCCATCATGGTTCAGTGTTCGCCAACAGAGCACATTTACGCCCGCAAACCTGGCGAGCCATGGTTTCGTCGTCGCTACGGTGGACGACATCGTGCATGCCCCTCGCCTTCCCGGACGAGAGGGCCAAGCTCAGGCATCGGAGATCCCCGGCGATTCGATGGAAAGCTTCGAGGCTTATCGCCCCGTCGCAGCCCTCCGGGCTGAACTAGCGGCGAAATCGGGCTCTGCCATCATCGACGCATTTCAGAATATTCCGGTGTTTGGACAACGTGTGGATATGGCGAAGGTCGGCGCCGTCGGATTCTCGTTCGGAGGCGCGACGGCAGCGCAGATGAGTAGCGACGATCGACGCATCAGGGCCGTCGTGAATTTTGACGGCTCCTTGTATGGCCGCCCTGAACGCGGCAATGTCGAGGTGCCTTACATGGTGTTCTTTAGTGGTTGGTCCTATCCGACTTGCGAGGAACTCATGCATAGTGACTTCCCCACGCGGATCAACTCGGTGCTGACGGTCGAGTCAGTTGCGCACCAGATTCGCCAGGCCACGCTCCCGAACAACTGGACCTTCACGGTAAAGGGTACGGTACATGATGATTTCGCAGACAAGCTCGCGAAGCCCCCATGGAAGGCTGCATTCGGCAAATCTGCAATCAACAGGGCGAAGACCTGGTCCGAGATCAATCGCTACGTCGTTGCATTCTTCACCCGCTTTTTGCTAGGCGAGGATCAGCCTTTGTTGACGGAGCCAGCTCCGTTCGCGGAAATACGGCCCTTCATGGAGAACCAGGCGCCTCCACAAGACCCGGCATCGGCCACTGGTTCCACACAATCCCGCTGTCCTTAGATCACGACGCATTTCTGCGCGTCTGGTCGACTAGAGTTGATCTATTCGACGCCGACTCCGGCCACGGCTTTGCCACGCCGATATATTGAGGCGACATCCTCTGCTCGTTCGAAACCAACGAAACGCGACAATGCCTTGAGATATGATGGACTTACGGGCAGGAAGCGTCCGAACATCTGGTCGAGTTGTGCGAGGCGGGTCCGGAACGCCATGACATCGTATCGATACAACAGCCGCATGTATGACGAGAGGCGTTGCTTGAGCATTTCCTGATCGTCCGCCGAAAGCGCGTCTAAAGAATGCCGATGTCCTTCGGTGATCCTGAAGAAGTTCTCCATGTATTGTTCTGTGAGGTGTATGGCGTTGTAGCGCGCTCCTCGGAGCCCAAGACGGCGGTGTCGTTGCTGTCTCCACGCGAAGAGCGGGTCTGCGCTCTCGACCGTCAAAACCTTTGCGCCTTTTCTCGCGAGCTTTAGTAGAAAGTCCTGGTCCTCATCTACCTTGATATTCTCGTCGAAGCCGGCCACATCCGCGATCCATCGTCTTCTGAATACGCTCTGACCTAAATGTATTAGAGGTCCCTTGGCGAGAATTTCCAATTCGCCCGGCTGTGAAGAAAACGCTGAGCACTCGGCGAGGCGGACCCTTCGCGCAGCATCGGGTTCGACGACGACCTCTTCCCATCGCGACATCACATAGGCGACACTCGGATCAGCAGTCCGGCAGGCGATCGACTGAAGCTGCAGTTTTGTAGGAGCCAGGAAATCGTCGGCATCCAGAAACTGAATCCAATCTGCTGTCGTCGATTGCCATCCCAGGTTTCGGGCAGCACTAACCCCCTTGTTGGGCTGCGTGAGAATCGTCCACCGATGGCGGCAACCCTTGAGGTGTTCCCGAGCCTTCGAGACGGTATCGTCCGATGAGCCGTCGTCGACGATCAGGATTTCGACCTCGTCATGCGTCTGTGACGTTACAGTTTTCAACGTAGTGTCGATATACGCAGAGGCGTTGTAGCAAGGAATGACGATAGCGATTTGCAACGATGCCCCCACTGATGGATAACTTACGATCTGATCGCTCCAAGATTTACTTGAGAGTGCGTCAGTTCGCGGTCCTCAAAAGTAACGATCCACCGGCAGAGCCGGTGGCTTTCGATGGCTGGCCCCTCAGAGGGGTCTGTTCGCCATCGGTAAAAGGCTCCAATATCGACCGACGGTGGCCCGGGTGAGAAGCGGCACAAAACATGGGAAAAAGCCGACTCCTGGAAACGTCAAACCGTGTTAGTCCCCCAGCAGAGCTGGGGGATTTCCCGCGATAAAAGTGTTGCCGATCTTCGCCCTGGCGAATGTTCGGCGTCGCTCATGCCACGCTACTTCGATAAGGATGCCGGCATTGCCAGGGCCGATCGCGCGCTTGCAGCGAAGCTGGGTTGCAGAAAGCCGATGACCTCGGCATCCGTGATTGGTTTGAGATGCAATCCGAATGCGGCATTCAGGGAAGTGACAAGGTGCTGTGCCCAAAGGGTATTCCAGACCACGCCGCAGTGACCGTCGGCAACGAGAGCGTTGTGCGGATCGTCGCCGGTTGTATTGGTGACGGCCCAGCCAGGCGACAGATGCAATGTCTTGTAAAGCGGACGACCTTGGCCGTCACGCTCGCCCCACAGGCTCCTGAACAAGGCGCGATCGTCGAGAAAGTAGACATGGCGATCCGCCGCGGCCAGTTTGCGCAAGCCATTGTCAAAGAGATCGAGGCCGGCGTCGATATTGGCCATCTCCCTGGCCGATTGCCAATTGTCGAACTTATCCGACGAATCCGCATTGCTCAGCACCCCCACCAGTACGACATAGGTATCCGGGTGATGCCTCCGGATCAGCGTGACCGCCTGGCCGATCGCGTCAATACAGGCGTTGATTACCGCCGTGGGACGCGCTGCAGCCCGATCACGGGACAACGCGTCAAGGACGTCGCGCGCGCCGACATCGTTGATGCCGATCCGGATCAGCACGATTCCGCCTCTCCACGCTTGTGGCTCTGTGTCCATCAAATCCACGAGACGGATCGCCTGACGCGACGGATGTCTCATCAATTGGCTACAGTTAGCGCCACTGACGGCAAAGTTATAACGGTAGTCGTCTTTAGGCGGCGTCCGGGCGAGATGACCGACAGCTTCGTCGAAATAGGCGCGATACTTGTTGGTTCCCCAGGCCCCCCATTGGCCGAGGTCGATCTCATTGCCCCGCAGCCGGGCCAGGACCTCGGCCCACTGCCAGGTGGTGGCGCGCCGGGAGCCTCCTCGCATGCGCGGATCCGTCAACATCAACGTATCATGGTAGGACTGGCTGTCGGAATCCCCGAGCACTGCAACCCGTATCCTGCCAGATTGCACCGGCCCGGCAGTAACGACGGCGGTTGGGCGGAACAGGTCGGGCACGGCCAGTCTCACAACAATCAGGCCGGCTACCGTCAGTGCGCCGCAAAACGCGACCAGTAACACAATACGCAAACGGGACATAGACCAATCAGCTTATCCAATCAGGCCTGACATGTATGGCGACGATCAGCGGTGGACCGGCACTTGACCAGCATTGCCTGGGTCGTGCGGTCAATCTAGCGCTTACAGATCAACGACCCCGACTCAGATTGCGAACGATACGCCTGCGGACGGGAACAACAACTTTCATCACCGATGACTTCGCATTGTCGGTACCGGGGTCCGTACCGGGCGGCTGCGGATTTACACCGAGTTTGCGCAAGTAGTGATTGGCGGCAAAGATACGGCCACGGGCCCGGGTTGCGTCGGTCTCGTAGACGACTGCATACGACACGCTGCGTTCCGCGCCGGTTTGAACCCAATGGGGCGCGTCCTGCGGCTGGTGAAAGCCACTTCCGGGCACCAGGTCGAAGACATGTTCGAGGCTCTTGTCTCGCGTGGCCAGATCCACCTGGCCGATCTCGACTATGCCCTGCACGTAGAAATCCTCGAGCTCGTCTTCCCGAACGGCACTGGGACGATAGACATGGTAGTGCTTGTCGCCCTCGATCTGGAAGAAGTGATTGATTTCTGGATCGAAATGGAACGGCGTGGTCGAGGAGGCAGAGCTAACGAAGATGCCAGATTCGAGCCGCTCGACCTTTTCACCATTGAGACCGCCGCGTAGTTCGACCACTTTTTCGAACAGCTTGTCCAACAGTTCCCGAAAGCCGGCGTCATAATTCTCGGGCCGCTTCAAAAGCACGCGCGTCGGCCCCGTGGCAAGCTGAGCAAGCGCCTCATCCGGCTTCAACGTCTTTGCTTTGACATCAAAGAATCGGGTCCCCGGCGTGGGAGCCGAATTGGAGACATAATAATCCGCAGGGTTCGCACCATACTTCTTCGCCAACTCCGCTAATGCCTCCGGCTGGAACATCGACAGCTGATGCAGACAGTGCTTGAAACCGAACGGCGTATTGTTGAACGCGGTCTTGTAGACGGCTTGATCAACGGTCAGTAGAGAATCGGCAGACGGTATCATTGTTGTAAATCCAAACTGGGTTAGACAACGTCGCAAGCGCGGCAGGAACCGATGTCCAAGGCTTGTCTGGTCAGCGCTTGCTAGCCGCAAGCCATTCCAGGCAGCACATAAAAGGGCATGGTATCGGTGTAGCAGACGCAGCACTGCTGGATACCGCACGCAAACCATGCCTCGATAGATTTAACCTTTAAATCCCATCTCTCCGTACGCGGACACACAAACGCTCTCGCCTGCCTCGGCCAGAATGTGCAAGTCGCGCACTGGAGTGCCCCATGACCGAAAAACCCAGTCTCAAACGCAGCGCCACGCTCAACTTCGTGGGCGGAATTCTGCCTATGTTCGTTGCGCTTGTGACGACGCCGATTTATCTCCACCACATCGGTGCGGGGCGCTACGGTGTGCTCGCCATCGTCTGGATGGTGCAGGGTTATTTCGGCTTTCTCGATCTGGGGCTGTCTTCGGCGACGTCCAACCGCATCGCGCAACTCGACGATGCGCCACACCGCGAGCGCGAAGCAGTCCTGTGGACAGCGATGCTCCTCAACGCAGCACTGGGTCTCGTGGGCGGCATAGCACTGTATGCGCTCATGCACGTGCTGCTCGCGTACTTCGACATGGGCGAGGCCCTGCGCGTCGAGTTGTTGCCCGCATTGCCGTACGTAGCCTGTCTCGTGCCGCTCTCGAATCTCATTTTCGTGTTCAACGGCGCACTCGTGGGGCGCGAGCGCTTTGGCACGCTCAACGCGGTAACACTCCCGGTCACGCTGATGTATCAGCTCGTGCCTCTCGGGGCGGCGCTCGTCTTCGGGCCGAATCTGCGCTATCTGGTGTTCGGCACGCTAGTGGCCGGGGTAGCGGCGCTGGCGGTGACCGCGATCGCGGTCTGGTGCGTCTTTCCGTTGCGCCTCGCCGGCGGCCCGCGCCGCGACCTGGTCGGCCAACTGTTTTCCTACGGCGCGTGGATCAGCGTGACGAGCCTGGCGCAGCCGCTGCTGGAGACGGCCGACCGTCTCATGATCGGCCATGCGCTCGGGCCGCAGGCAGTCACCTACTATCAGGTGCCCTTCAATCTCGCAGCGCGCGTACGACTCTTTCCAAACGCCATCGTCCGGACGCTATTTCCGCGCCTGTCGTCGCTCGATGCCGCAGGCGCCGCGGCACTCTCCTCCGGCGCAATACGCGGCCTCGCCGCCGCACTCACGCCGATGACGGTATTCGGCATATTCCTCATGCATCCCTTTCTCACACTGTGGGTGGGTCAGGAATTCGCATCGCGCGCCACGTCGGTCGGGGAAGCCATACTCGTTGGCATCTGGATCAACTCACTCGCATCGATCGCGGCCTGCCACCTGCAGGCGACTGGGAAACCAGGCATCGTCGCGCGTTTCCAGGCCTACGAAATGTTGCCGTTCTTTGCGCTGCTGTGGTGGATGCTGAATTACTTCGGCGTGCTGGGCGCGGCGCTCGCCTGGAGCGCGCGGTGTCTGCTCGACGGCGTACTTCTGTTCCATGCCGCGCGCCTGGATGCGCGGCCGGCACGCAAGCTGGTCCTGCCTGCGCTGATCATCGTGGCAGCGTATGTCGGCACACTCGTTTTCGAACCGCTCACATGGCCATCCATCGCGGTGTGGCTCGGGATGACCGTCGTCTCGCTCGTGTGGAGCGCGCGCACCGAACCACAGGCATGGGGACGTGTGCTCGACATCGTCGCGTCGATGCGCAACTACACGCGACGTTGGGCGCAAAGCCAATGATCACGAGGATGGCAACGCGCAATACCCCGTACCTTTGCTCTAATGGCGTCGCCGCCAATCGCCATCTCAACGACTCACAGACCGGAAATGCTGGACTTCGACAGGATCTCGCGAGCGACTCGTTCCATGATTAGCATGTTTGGCACGGTCACGGATCAGACTGCGCAATCCCTCCCCCAGCGGCGTCAGAATAGCCGCGATGATGCAGAGCGTACCGCGTCCGTCAGCATCGTCTAACACATCAGACTGCGCCCCAAAGACAAGAAGAAGCTTCACTCTCTCACCGTGCTGCGCGCGATTGCGGTCACAACGGTTGTCTTGTTTCACATCCTTGCGCCCACCGGGCACACGTTTGGTGAATTCGGCGTGGACATATCGCAAATGAATGCCGCGAAACAGATTGTGTGGCGGCAGTGAGCTGCTTCCTTCGATCAATAGCTTCGTCGCCCTGCTCTCCCCATGTTGCGGCCGGCAACATGCAAGACCGACCACGTCTGCACCACTCCTACGATACGAACATCAACCGGGCAAACTCGCGCGCTGTGAGAACACGAGCAGCCGCGATCGCCATAGTCGATCCCGGTGATAACGAGTGGTGTTCAACGGAGTGGAGATCGCGCACGGTTTGAGCGAGCCATGCAATGACGATCGGTAATACGGACAACGGCTGCCGACGAACCCAACCACAGTTCCCGATAGCCGCCGAAATCGCGGCCCGAACCCGGCGCACGAGACCTGGCTCACGCATCACCTCATGCGCCAGCCCTGCTCAGGTTCCCGCACCCTGCGTCCCCGTCGACACACCTTCGGCAAGACCCGGCTTGCTGAGCCGCGCCCGCAGCAGGCGCCGGCCAAGGCGCATCGTTGGCACTTCGAACTTGCGATAGGACAAAATCGCAAACGCCAGCGCGCAAGGTATGAAGATGACGAAAAACAGCACGATACGCAACACATCCCCGACAGGCAGATGATCCACCACCAGCGACGTGCCGCGCATGATGAACAGATGCGTGAGATACAGGCTATACGACGCATCGCCAATCAAAAGAAGCAGCTTCGGATACGCGACATCGCGGCGGCCCATGACGACGCCCGCGAATATCGCCGCGGCAGCCGGTCCCCACACGAGGCCGCGCATATCGAATGCGCCGTCCGCGGGCGGTCCTATTGCCAGCCAGGTTGCCACACCCGCCACGACCAGGGCGATCTGAGCAGGTACGCCGATCCGGAATCCCGACAGGCGCAACTGCGCAAACAGCACGCCGAACACGAACTCGAGAATGATCGTATGAGTCCAGCTTTTGAGGATCAGGTATTCGGGTTTCAGCAAGAGGCCAAGCGCGACGAAGCTCACGAATATCGCCGCCACCGCGAGATAAACGCGCCGGATACCAAGCAGCAGCACCAGCGAAATCACGACATAGAAGAACATCTCGTAGTTGAGCGTCCAGCCCAGCCCAAGCACCGGTTCCGATGCACCCGTCATCGGGTTTGCGGACGGCACGAAGAACAGCGAGCGCAGCACGTACTCCACGCCATACGCGTTCTTGTGCTTCAGTGCGGGGAGCACGAGACCGATGCCAACCGAGAGCAGCGTCGCCATCCAGTAGAGCGGCACGACGCGCACGATGCGGTCGCAGATGAACCAGCTGGCGCTCGCGCTCCCGGAGCGTTGCCCTGACACGATATACATCATCACGAAGCCGCTGACGACGAAGAAAATATCGACGCCGAACAACCCCTTCGTATTCACGAGCGGCCACAGTTGCTCTGCGGCGGCGCCATGGTGGCCCACCTCGGCCGCTCCGTGGCAGAACACCACCAGCAAGGCCGCGACTGCGCGAAGCACCTGAATCGAATCCAACTTCTTCATTGCATTGCCCCCCAAAACCGATGCGCGAGCCAGCGTGCCGGCGTGGACGTCTGAAAATAGCCATTCATCCGTTCGGTTCGCAATGTGTCGCCTGAGCGGCTTTCGCTTTCAGTCGCCATCGCAAGGCGCGCAGCGGCTTGTGGATAGCGAAGAAAGCACGATTTTGTACACGTATTGCACAATGTACCGGGCATGCCGTCTGGGAGACCGTTCGAAAAGCCACACATCAATCATGTGCAGATCCGCGCAACGGCAAGATCGCTCAGTTCGCGCCCCGTGACTCAATGTCCTGAATGATCCTCCGGCTGAGATATCGGGAACCGTCCGGCGACAGATGGTCCCGGTCCGCATACAGGAACTCGCCGCTGCGACGCGCGTAGCAGTTCTTCGCGTCGCACAGCAACGGCAGCGGATTGAACACCTTCACGTCGGGATACTTGTCCAGCAACGCGACGATGCGTGTCTGCGTGCCCGTCAACCGCTGCTCTACCTTGGCACGCGGGACCGCGCACGGCGAGCGCAGCGAAATTTGCACTGGGCGGCGCACGCAGGCGTTCGGATCGAAATCCAGCTCCGGCGTGTCGAGCACGAAGACCACGTACTTGCCGGCTGCCGTAAGCCTGTCCAAAGTCAGTTCGAGACCAGCGAGATAGACGTCGAGATTGTTCCCGCCCTTCCACTGGTTCGTCGTTGGGTTCACCCGCTTGCCGTCCACGGCCATGAGGCGGATAAAGTCGCCGTTGTCGTAATCGAGGCCGCCTGCAATCGACGAAATGGCGTAGCTCGAAAGGACTACCCACTGGATGTCGTGCGACTTCACGATGTAATCGAGCACGCCGTCGAACAGCGCGGAGCAATGCTTGACGTGCCCACCCAGCGAAATGTCGACACCGTAGAACGGCGGACAGTTACCGCTGCCGACTGCAAACAGCCCCGTCCCGCGAGCGCTCAAGGCCGGTTTGAGCCCTTCGTAATAGTGATTGGCGTGACTGTCGCCGAGCAGCGCCACCTGGGGGCGTCCGTTGGGCGCCGGCATCACGCAGAATTCGGAACCCGGAAAGTCCTTCTTGCAGGTGTCAGTGAAGACCCAGCGTTCCTGCTGCGCGCCGAAGCTCGCATCGGGGAAGCGCTCGGGCAAGCCATCGTGGCGAGAGATCGCGTAGCTGGACAGGCCCACACCCATCATCATCGCGAATAGCACGCTCGCAACGCGCACCGGGTATTGGCGTGCGTAGAAGCTGAAGCGCGCAGGCGCTTCGATAAAGCTGAATGTGATCGACGATAGCGCGACGGCGACCACGAGCGCGGCGAACAGCATCGTGATCGACGGTGTGCCGCCGCTCAGAAGGCGCACGAAGACCAGCACCGGCCAGTGCCAGAGATAGAGCGGATAGCTGACGAGTCCGAGATAGACGAAAGGCCTGAGCGACAGCACACGTCGGTTGAGCCACGCGCCCGGTCCAGCGGCCATCACGAGCGTCGCGCCGCCCGCCGGCAGTGCCGCGCGCCAGCCCGGAAACACGCTCTTCGGATCCAGCAGCACGAAACTCGCGACGATCAGCGCAAGGCCAGCGAAAGCGACGAGATCGCGCAGCGTCGACACTTCGCTGCCCGACTGCGAGGCACTGCGTTTGCGCGCGTGAAACTCGGCCCATGCGAGCACCGAACCGAACAGCAATTCCCAGAAACGCGCGACGGGCAGATAAAACGCCGCGATCGCATGTGAGCTGCTCAGGTACACGCTGCTCGCGAGCGACAGCAGGATCGCCGCGACAATGACAAAGGTCGCCATACGGCGGCTCGTGTAACGCCACAGCAGAAACAGCGCGACCGGCCAGATGATGTAGTACTGCTCCTCCACGCCGAGAGACCACAAATGCAGCAACGCGCTTGCCGACGCGTCCTGCGTGAAGTAGTCGCGCGTCAAGTAGAAATAGACGTTTGCGACGAATGCAACGCTCGCGAGCGCTTCCCGCGCGAGCCGTTCCAGTTCGCCCGACGTCATCAACACGAAGCCCGCCGCGAGGGTGGCGACCAGCACGATCATCAGAGCCGGATAGATGCGCTTGATACGTCGCGCGTAGAAGTCGACGATGCTGAAGCGTCCGTGATCGAGCGTCTCGATGATGTGCTGCGAGATCAGGTAGCCGGAGATCGCGAAGAAGATGTCCACGCCGGCGAAGCCGCCCGCCAGCGTCGCTGGGAACGCATGAAAAATGACCACGGAAACGACCGCGATCGCGCGCAAACCGTCGATGTCCGGCCGGTAACCCTGTGCGGGCTTGCGAGATGTAGCGCTCACCGTTGATTTACCTCGTACGTCCGTGTGACCGCG
This sequence comes from Paraburkholderia steynii, assembly GCF_900100565.1. Taxonomy (NCBI): domain Bacteria; kingdom Pseudomonadati; phylum Pseudomonadota; class Betaproteobacteria; order Burkholderiales; family Burkholderiaceae; genus Paraburkholderia; species Paraburkholderia steynii. The sequence continues at coordinate 76,710 of NZ_FNDI01000006.1, forward strand.
AGCCTCGCCGATGGCTGATCGGCTCAGCTTGAACGTCGATGGTATCGGCTCGACCGGCACACACTGTGCTGGCTAACGCACGCAAGCGCATGGATTCCAGACGAACGCGGTTCGCGTGACACGCAACCGGCCGTTCGTTTTAAAGCATTGACATATATGCGCAATCCTTACTATCCGACAGACGAATCAGACGACACGTTCCAGCTCGTGGCTCTTCATCGCAACAACACATCGCATTTTCATGCAGACGGCAGCCTTACTCCAGCTATGCGGGAGTCACTGCTTTCACGGCCTCGAACAGGCTTCGTGCCGCCCGTTTCCATGTGAAGGTGCCAGCCTGCCGGCGCCCCGCCGACACCAGAGATTGACGCACCGTTTCATCGTCGAGCACGGTTCGAATCTTCTCGCTCCACGCGTCGGCATCGAAAGGGTCCGCATACAGCGCGGCCTTGCCGCAGACCTCAGGAAGCGCGCCAAACGGCGCAGCCACAACCGGACAGCCAAGCGCCATCGCCTCCAGCGGCGGCAGACCGAACCCTTCCGTCAGCGATGGGAAAGCAAGCGCGCCGGCGTTGGCCATCAAGCCTACGAGTTCGGAATCGGTAATGCGGCCAGAAAATCGCACGTTGGGCGGCACGACATGCCCAAGGTTTTCGAAATCGGCTTTCGTCGCTCCGCCGAACAGCACAAGCGTCACGTTCTTCAATTCGGACTTCGCGAACGCCTTGAGAAGAACGGCGATGTTCTTGTGCTTCTGCGTATTGGCGAGCGCGAGAACATAGCGCTTCCGTGTGAGGTTCAACGTCATAAGCTGCCCGTCATCCGGCCGCACCTCCAGGACATGATCGCAGCCGTTGTAGACGACCACGATCTTGTCAGCACTGGCAACGCCGTAGTACACGAGTTCTTGCCTTGAGAACTCCGAAACGGTGAGGATCAGCTTGTGCCGTCTGCCGATAAAGAAGAACAGAAATTTGTACCACAGCCGGAAAGACAACGAATACGACTCGGGCGCGGAGTACACCTGGGCATCGTGTATCAGTGTCGCTGAATCGCGATGACACAACGGCCCGAGATTGCAGAGATTGAGAATGAAGTCTTTCCGGCGAGCCAGCGGGAGATAGCATTGCTCCCACGCTATTCTGTGCATCCGGCGAGCAATCGGATTCTCCTTGACGCACAGAATATTGCGGTAAGACGGAACGCCCGCGCTATTTCTGACTACGAGCGCATAGTCCGCGCCATTGGCGGACTGCTCTGCAATCAGGGCATCCATCGCGGCAATGAGCTGCTCGGCAACCCTGTGCACGCCCGTTGGCGCTGCCCCAAAGAACTTGCCGTTGAACGCTATCGTCTTGTACATGCAGCACCGGTTCTCAAAGTTTTGCTGCCCGCTCGGGCGTCAGCCTGCCTCGCACGAAATCCCACAGACCGATCAGATTGCCGCCCAGCCGCCCTCGCCGGTCGATCCACGGCTCCGGCGCAAAACTTCGCACCACGTTGCTACCGACATTGCGCAGAACATGATCGATTGCATCGCGCAAAGGCATGGTCTTCTTGCTCACCAGATAAAGCGGATTGATGACCTGCGAATAGCCGAGCTTGCGGCCGGACACCCTGCCCCGCTTGACGCCCAGATGCACGCCGAGTGCAGTATTGATGCGCACCAGGCGACCGCCGCGACTCAAGATCTGGCCGCCAAAGTCGCGATCTTCCTGCCAGCCATAGAGAACAAGACGCTCGTCGAAGCGGAGTCCGGCAATGCTGCTAGCTCGAAAGGCCATGTTGCAGCCGTAGGGGCAGCGCGTCGAAACGACGCGCAAGCTTTCCGGCACGTTTGTCGCCCTTGCCAGGATCGCTTGCCCTTCTTCGACGGAATAACCCGGCCCATGGATACCATCGGCGAGTACCGCTCCCGTGACGCAGGAAATAGAGGGATCGCTATCCAGGGCCTTGAGCACTTCCGCGATCCATCGGCTGTGCATCAGGAAATCATCGTCCAGCAGGACCACGACGTCGGTGTCATCCGGCACGTGCTTCAAGGCATGGTTACGCTGTACGGTCAGACCGGGCTGGCCCTTGATCACGAGCAATCCGGGTCGGCTTGCGAGCTTGCCGGCATCCTCGTCCGATACACAGGAGATGATGATCAGATCGGGCTGCACAGTCTGCGCATCGACGAAGGCGACGACACGTTCAAGCACTTCGGCGCGCCCGCGCGTGGCGAAGATCAGACAGACCTTTGTTTGCCGGACGGACGATGGCAGGCTCATTTCCCCGGACACGGCTACTTGCGAACAGACAGTCGAATTCAACATTCACCTCGTCGGCCAATGCATGTTTTTCTGAAAACCGGAAAGCGGCAGCCCGTCTCGCACCGGACTCAATCGTCCCGACCGTGCCATGGGAGCAAGCCATTCCCGCCAGCATCTCGAGGATCATCCTATCGATGCCGCAAACGCAGCACTGCTGCCTACCCCACGCAAACGCGCGCTTCCTGAAAGCCGAAGCGTGTAGTGCATGCGCTACGGCTCACGGATGCGAGAAACAACACCCGACACGCTTCCCTGAATGCGCCGCGCGGCCCATTCCTGACGCCTGGGCGCGCGTCTCGGCGCACGCTGCGACAGTGCGCTCGCTGCGGCCGCAAACAGGTAGAAGGGCGCGCCCAGTTCGAACACCCCAGCCGCAAGCGAAGCGACGATCAAGGTCGCGAGCATGCCGTGCCGTGCCGCGTGGCAGACGGCGCGTTCCGTCAGCGGGTAATGCGCCGAGACAGGCGACAGCAGCGCCTTGCCAATAAACATCCCGTAGCAGATCACGCCGACGGCGCCCAGGTTTGCCAGCACCACCACGAGGAAGCTCGATGCGCGAATGCTGCCCAGGCCCACGCCTATCCCGTAAGTCTCCAGGAAGTTCGTCACGCCTTGCGTGTTCCAGCTCATCCGTTCGATGCCCGACGAGCTACCCGCCTTGCTCATGACGGTGGCGTCGACGAAATCGGTCAGCGCTTTCGCCACGCTCGGCATGAACAGGATCACGTAGAGGGTGCCAAGCACGCCCGCGCAAGCCGCGATGATCCACATGCGCTGCTGGCGCTCGACGGCACCGGGCGCAACACGGCCGGGCCGGCTGAACACCTGGACACACATGTATATGGCCAGCCCGACATACGCCGTGCCGGAAGTGGACATCAGCAACAGTGTCCCCGTCGCTAACGCGAGCGCCCCCGACAGCTTCGCGCGATAACCGAGCAGCCAGAGATTGAGGCAAAAAACGAACAGCGGCAGCGTGAAACTCGAAAACGCAGAAGTCTCGGCGAACGTGCCCGTGATGCGCACCAGTCCGCCCAACTCTTCCCCGCTCAGATCGGCGTACTGAGCCGTCTTGATGACCGACATCACATCCAGACCGGCAGCATGAGTGACGAAATCGATCACGCCCGCCGACACATCGAGAATGGTGAGCAGGAAAATGCCGTTCGCCAATACCCGGTATGCACCGCGATATTTGAGAAACGCATACATGCAGGCGAACACCACGAGATCGCCGATCAGATAGATCGCCTGCGACAGATTGCCGGAAACGGGGCCGAGCGGCTGCAGCATGGCAACACCCGGGATACTGCGGTCGACCGGGAACACGAGCGTCGAGCCCTGCAGCAGACGCGGCAGGATCACGGCGCCTGCGACACCCCACACGCAGGTGCAGAGTAGCCAGAAACCCGGCTTTTCCATCGAGAGCGTGTCGCCGATCCCCTTTCCACCGACCAGATTGAACGCCCTTAGGGCAAAGAAAATGAGAAAGAGCTGCGCCGGCATGATGCCGACGCCGCCCAGATTCAGCGCAAGCGTCATTGCGAACAGCGAAAATGCCGCCATCGCGTAAATAGCACCGCGAAATGACGAATAGAGCACCAGTAGTCCGATGACGATTACCAAGACTCCGTATATTGACAGCACTGCTTCACCCCCTCCATTCACCGCACGCATGCGCGAGCGGACTTGCTGTGTTGCACGGCTCAGGCAGAGCGCCAGCGGCGAATCTCCGGCGCCGGATCGGCGGGTACTCTGCTGGCTTCGACGGCGCGCTCCACCACACCCAGGAACTCGCGCTTGAACCGTTCCTTCGTAAAGCGCAGTGCATTGCGGCGGCACACTTCCGCGTGGAACGGCGGCGACTGTTCGAAGCGCTCCACCGCATCGACGATGGAAGCCACGCTCTGTTCGTTGAAAAAGAGCCCCGTCGCCCGTTCGGGATCCTGTGATTCGATGACGATTTCCCGCACGCCGCCACGGCCCAACGCAATGACGGGCGTACCGCAGGCCTGCGCTTCGACTACCGAAATACCGAAGTCTTCTTCCGCGGCAAAGACGAATGCGCGCGCGCGCTGCATGTAGTCGACCAGTGCGGCATCCGGCTGATAGCCGAGCAGCGTCACGTTGGGCGTCGCGCATGCCTTGGCGCGCGCGAAATCCGTCCCATCGCCGATCACCACGAGGCGCCGCGAAGGCATCGCCGCAAAGGCCTCGACGATCAGCGGAATGCGTTTATACGGGACCATGCGCGAAGCGATCAGATAAAAGTCCTCGCGCTCCGTGCTGAGTTCGAAACGCTCGACATCGACGGGCGGATAGACCACCGTGGCGTCGCTGCCGTAGGCCTTGCGAATACGCCGGCCCACGAAGGCTGAATTGGCGATGAAAGCATCCACGCCATGCGCGGTGCGGTGATCCCAGATACGCATGTAATGAAGCAGCAGACGCACGATCCAGCTCTTCACGCCGCGCTGCATGCCCGCCTCGGCCAGATATTGATGCTGCAGATCCCACGCGTAGCGAATCGGCGAATGCACATAGCTCACGTGGACCTGATGCGGGCCCGTCAGCACGCCCTTGGCCACCGCATGGTTCGACGAAATCACGAGATCGTAGCCGGACAGATCGAACTGCTCGATCGCCAGCGGCATCAGCGGAAGATAGTGCCGAAACGATTTGCGCGCACGCGGCAGATGCTGAATGAAGGAGGTATGCGCGCGTTTTCCGCCCAGCACATCACGCTGCGCCTCAGGGAAAAAATCGACGACGCTGTACAGATCGGCGTGTGGGAACAGTTGAAGAATCTGCTCGACCACCTTCTCCGAACCCGCATACGCAGCGAGCCAGTCATGTACGAGCGCTACGCGGCCAAAGCGACGTAAGTCGTTAGCAGGGGTTGGGGCAAGCGTTACATTAGCCACGGCGAAATCTCCTCGATCAACCTGGCAGCCGTCGCGCGCCAGGTCAGTTCTTCCGTCCGTGCGCGGCCACGCTCGCGCAGGCTTGCACGCAATGTGGGGTCGGCGGTGATCCGTTCGAGCAGGCGCGCCAGTTCTGCGGGATCGTCAGGCGACGTGTAGAGCACGGCATCGCCGCACGCTTCCTGTACGGCGGGCAGTCTCGAAGCGATCACGGGACAGCCCAGTGCCAGCGCTTCGACGGGCGGCAGCCCGAAGCCCTCGTAGCGCGATGGATAGACAAAGCACGCTGCACGCCGGTAAAGCGCGGCCAGTTCACCATCGCTCACGTAGCCGAGGTGCTTCACGAAGGCGGGCAACGCGTCCTTGCCTGCCCCGTACACTCGCGGATCGCCGCCGCCGACCACCACGATGTCGAACTGCGCATCGTCGATAAGGCGCGCGGCCTCGGCCACGAGCTGAAAATTCTTGTGCCGGTTGAGGCTGCCGACGGCAAGCACGAACGGACGCCCATTCAGCGTGGGTGCCACGGTCCCTTCGTCCTCTTGCACGCGCAACATGTGCTCGCCGCTCTCCGACACGACGCCGATCTTGCCGACTGGAATCCGGTAAGCGTCACACAGTTCGCGCCGCGAGAATTCCGAAACGGTAATGACACGGCGCGATACATGGCCAAGGCGCGGCGCCATCAGGCGATACCAGGCGACAAACGACCGGCTGTAGCTGTCGGGCACGCGCGTGGGCGCTGCGTCGTGCAGGACCGTCACCTGACGGCGGTACATCAGCGGTCCCGAGTTGCACAGGTTGAGCAGCAAGCGGCCGCGCGCAGCCTGCGGGAGCGCAAGTTGCTCCCAACGCACACCGTCGCCTTTCCCACTGGCTCGCAGCCCGACGTGCCGAAAGGGATTCGGCATGGCGGTCAGTGCTTCGGGCACGATGATCTCGACCTGCAATCCGGCGACAAGCGGATCGCGCAGTTCGATCAGTTGATCGAGCGCGCGGATGGTCTCGAATGCGAAACGATCGACACCCGTCGCACGTCGGCCAAGGAAGCGGCCATTGATCAACAGGTTGGGGGTATGCACGTGTGTCATCGACAGGGTCCGAGGTGTCGCTCATGACCGGACGTCATCCGTGCGCGAAGTCACCGCGACACACGACCGGATTCGACAAGCCACGCCTTACTAGTTATATGGCTTGAAGTGTGTCCGATGTCCCCTGCGGCGAATGTTCGCCGTCGCTCATGGCACGCCAATTCGCGCGCGCAATGCCGGTGCTGAACGCCTGATAGTTGTCTACGGACGGCGCCGTTTGCATCGCAAGTGAAATCTGATGTTCCGCGAAACAGGTATCCGTTCGCCGTCGCACACACCACGAATGCCGCAACGCATCAGAATGACCGCTGCATTCGCCTCCGACCGAGGCAAACCCATCGACGATGCCGGCATGGGGCAAAGCGCCCGGAGCCGGCAGCCGTCGCACGCGAGGAATACGCCGTGAAGCATCCCGTAGCAAGCATCCCTGCCCTGCCTGCCTGCCAGTCGGCCTCTCACGGTTCACGCTACGCAAGCCGGGCGAAGCCTCACAGGTGGTTTGGCGCGCGCGCCGTCGAAAGTCTCGCTACGAGCCTCTGCGTGCTCGCGTGGGCATCGGCCGCATACGCGGCCGATCCCGTGCGGGCCATGCCTGTCGACGCCTTCATCGATACGCTCGGTGTCGTCACCCACGTCAACTATACGGACGGTGCCTACGCCAATGTGCGTAACGTCGCCGACGATATGAACTGGCTCGGCCTGCGCCACGTTCGCGACTACACGCCCGGCCCCAGCGCGCCATTCGAGAGCTATGTGTTTCTCGCGCAACGCGGCGTCAGGTTCAACTTCCTGGTGCGCTCGAACATCGCGGAGTCGGTCGATCTGGCCGCGCAGTTGAACACCGCCGTGCCCGGCAGCGTTGCGGCGATCGAAGGCTTCAACGAGATCGACAACTTTCCGGTCCCGTATCGCGGCCTCAACGGCACCCCTGCCGGCCTCGCCGCGCAGCGCGATATCTACGCACGCGTGCGGAGCACGCCGGCGCTTGCCGGTGTACCCGTCTACGACCTCACTGGCTACGACCTCAAGTCAGTCGAAACGCGCGCGGGTTCCGCCGATTACGCAAACCAGCATGCTTATCCGCAAAACGGCGATCAACCCAGCTATAACGCACCGCACGGCGGCAGCTGGATCCCTTCGGCCATCGATAGCATCAAGAAATACACTCTGCCGGTCGTCATCACCGAATTCGGCTACTTCTCGATGCCTCAGTCGGGCTGGTACATGATCGGTGTCGACGAGGCGACCCAGGCCAAAGGCATTCTCAACGGTTATATGGACTCGGCTGCGGCGGGCGTGAAGCGGATCTATATCTACGAACTGCTCGACGAAAAGTCCGATCCGCAGAACAAGAGCGGCGAAATGCACTTCGGGATGTTTCGCTTCGATAACAGCCCGAAGCCCGTGGCCCACGCAGTTCGCAATCTCACGACGATCCTCAAAGCCAGCACGACGCCCCGTGCAAAAGATGCGGCGCGCAGCACGCTTTCGTACACCCTGTCGGATATGCCTCCATCGGCAAACAGTCTGCTGCTGCAGAAAAAGGACGGTCGCTTCGTGCTTGCGCTATGGAACGAAACGAAGATCTGGGACCGGGCGAAGGGAACGCCCGTCACCATGCCGCCAGCCCGCGTCAACGTCGATTTCGGCGCGACAGCACGCCGTGTCGACGTGTACGATCCGCTCGTTTCGGCGGCGCCGATCGCAAGTCAGCGCGACGTGCGCCAACTCCCTATTGACGTACCCGACCACGTGATTCTGCTCGAAGTCACACTCGCGGACACACCGGGAACCTGAGCACGTCGAGCGGCACCTGCTCGCGGGTGCAAATGCGTTTTCTGTCTGAGATCTCTTGCTGGCAGTGCTCGGTACCTTTCAAAAAATTACCGGATTGCGTACGGTCACACACGAAACTGCCACTCACGTGCGCCCTTGCAATGTCAGAATAATCGCGGAATCGCAGAGCATCCGCTCCGGCTGGCATTGGCAAACGCGCAAATCGCGCCCCACACATGAACAAGCTACAGTCTCTTACCGTGTTGCGAGGCGTTGCCGCCACAAACGTCATCTTCTATCACATCATGGTGCCGACGGGGCACGCGCTCGGAGAATTCGGTGTCGACATATTTTTCGTGCTGAGCGGTTTCGTCATCGCGCTCGTGCTGGACAGCCCCCACATCACCGCACAGCGCTTCCTCTCTGACCGCATCGCCCGAATCGTGCCGCTCTACTGGGTGCTCACGCTTGTGGTGCTCGCCGGCACGCTCATCGCGCCTTCCCTGTTCAACTCGACCACAGCTTCCTTCGGAAACCTGCTGAAGTCGCTGCTTTTCATTCCCTATCGCAAGGAGAGTGGCTTTATCTTCCCGATGTTGTTTGTCGGCTGGACGCTGAACTACGAGATGATGTTCTACGTGGTCGCGGCCATTTCGCTGATGCTGATGCGCCGCTACCGGCTGCTGTTCGCGTCGGCGCTGATCCTCGTGATATTTGTCGCGGCGAATGCATCCCGTTCACATGGTGCGATTGCAGAATTCTATTCGTTACAGCGCATCTTCGAATTTCCGCTGGGCTTCGTGGTTTACCGGCTGTGGAACCGCGGGCTGCGGATCAAGCCAGCGCTTGCCGGGGGCATAGCAGTCGCGGCCTACACGTGGATGGCATACGTGAGCTGGAACGCCCTGTCGGACTCACACCTGCTGTATTTCGGCGTTCCGGCTTTCCTGCTGGTCGCTTGCAGCCTGAGTCTCGAATCGACGATGGGCTCAGGCCCGCTCACCAAAGGGGCGATATTCGTCGGCGACGCCAGTTACGCCATCTACCTTAGCCATCCGTACTGCGTCGAAGCCGCGCGCAAGCTACTGACGTCGGCGATCGATGGCGTTGACGCCACCGGGCCCGTCGCGGTGACGGGGATCATCATCGTGGCGACAGCCGTGGGCGGAGCACTCTACTGGTTCGTCGACAGGCCGCTGCACAGGAGCGCACGCCGGCTCTTGCAGAGCGTACCGGCCATACGGTTGCGCGGAGCCAGCCTGGCAGGCTTCAACCACACCCTCATGACCGCCGATGACCCGACGGCGCGCAATGTGCCTGTCAACCAGGACACACGCTGACCCGCGAAGCGCGCACAATCAGTGCAGGATCAGTGCGCAGTCGGAAGATGTTTGCCGCTCACCCATTTGGCGGGTTGAACACATCGCATCTCATCTTTTCAGAGCACGTTGGGAAGAAACCTAAGATAGCGCACGCCGTTATCCTCCTGCCCGGACATGCGTTTCGCGCGAAATCCCCAGCGGGCTCAGCTGAGACAGGATTGTGCGGCCTTCAAGGAACGAGAGCGCACCGTCGCCCGCGGCAAGCAATGCAATGTCGATTACCCCAGTTACAGGCATGACGTCGTGAGCGCGAGGCGTGCTGAACTCCACGCCGGCGAGCGATCTGCCCAGGTTCGAGAGGATCGGCGTATCCCGGTGTGCGGGCTGCGCCTCTGGTGAACGGCGGCGCCGGCACCTCCCGGACCGCCCGGGGATGCGACACGTCGTCGGAATCGGGAAGCAGCGTTTGCACCATCTCGACTGGCACTGGTCGATGACGCAAACAGATGGCTGGGGTGACTTTCCTTTAGCACCTACGATACCCAATCGCAGATGCTCAAGATGAACTTCCGCGAGCGGTACTTCGATCGGTCATCGATCGCCATCGCCCGTGTGGCCTCGCGCGCGAGCGCCGACCCGATTGCCCCCGGTGCAGCACCCAGCGAGCGTAGTGCGAGTTGCGAGTTGCCCATGACACCACCGGGCTTCTGCGTTCAGGTTCCGCCCGCTGCGTCGCCGCCCGTATTGCTGTAGCTCGCGTAGCCATAGGCGGCATATTCGCTGCCGTACTTGCCGGGCCGCGACGTCATGTCGTTGAAGACGACACCGCGGATCGGCACACCGATCTGTTCAAAACGGCGCACCGATTCGCGCAGCTCCGATACGCTCGTCACACCCTGGCGCGCAACCAGGAACACCATGCCCGCCAGATGGGCGACGATGCCTGGATCGGCAACTGGCAGAATAGGCGGCGCGTCCATCAGAACGACGTCGTATTCGCTGTCGGCCCATTCAACAAAGCGCGCGAAGTTGCGATGCCGAAGCAGCTCGGCCGCATTGGTCACATAGCCGCCGTTCGCGACGAAGTCGACACCCGGCATGATGCTCCGATGCACCACGGCATCGTAGTGTGCGCCCTGCATGATGTCCGTGATACCCGGGCTCGCACGCACGCCTACGTGGGCGTTCAGCGTGCCGCGCCGCAGGTCCGTGTCGATGAGCAGCACACGGTGGCCCGACGAACCCAGCAGCGCCGCCAGATTCACCGACACAAACGACTTGCCCACCATCGGCGTCGGGCCGGCGAGCAAGACGACGTGGTTGGGCGCATCGCGCAACGCGAACTCGAGCGCACCCCGGAAGCTGCGCAGACTCTCGACAGCCGAATCGAACGACGCCGTGCGCGCCAGCACGCTGCACGTACCTGGCAGGCCCTCCGGCAGACGCCGTGTGAGCATTTGCTGCACGCGGCTGCGCGGCACGGAGGCATAGACGTGCAGACCCGCGCCCGCCTCGATTTCGTCGACCATCGCGATACCGCTATTCATCCTGCGCTTGAACAGCACGAGCCCCGCGCCGACGAACAGACCCGTGAGCGAACCCGCCACCACGATCAGCGCGCGCTTGGGCCGGATCGGGCCCTCCGGCACGGCAGCGCTGTCGATCAGACGTGCATTCGAGACTTTGCCCGCCTTGGCCAGACGCAACTGCTCCTTGGTGTTCAACAGGTTCGTGTAGATGTTCGTGTCGACCTGGACTTCGCGTTGCAGCCGCAGCACGCTCTGCTCGAGGGGCGGCAGCCGCTTGGTCTGCACGGCCAGTTCGGCCATCGCCTTCTCGGCCTCCTCCAGCTGCCCGTTCATCGCAATCAGCGCGGGATTGTCGGGCATGTAGCGCGCGTCGAGCTGGGCGCGCTGCTGCCGCAACTCGGCAATGCGGTTTTGCGCCTGCGCCGAGCTCTGCAGCAAGGCCGAGGCTTCCGCGCCCAGATCGACCGCACCGTGCTCCGAACGGAACTGGTTGTATTCCTCTTCGGCCCTTTCGAGCGTCGCCTTCAACTCCGGCAATTGCTGGTTGAGGAACGCAATCGACTTCTCGGCTTCCTCCTGCGTGCGCTGCACTTTCTGGCGCATGTACTCGTTGCCGATCGCATTCAGGATCACGCTCGTCTTCACCGGGTCGCCGCCTTCCAGTGCCGCGCCGATCACCGACGACTCCTTGCCCTTCTCGGAGATCATCAGCCTGCTTTGCAGATCGAGGGTCGCCGCAAGCGCGGACGAGCGTGACAGCTCGAAGGTGACGCCGGGGTGTCCGTCGATTGCGCTCACCAGCAGGTCGATCGCGCCGCCCGGCACCTCGACATGCAGCGTCTCGCCGACCCGGCCGGGCAGGTCCATGCCATTGTGTACGAGCGTGTACGCGCCATTGCCTTTCAGCGTGACGATGAATTTCGCCCCGTGCAGCCGGTCGGGTACGTCGAAGTGCGCCACGGTGATCGCCTCGTCGCCCCACGCGTAGCCGCCACGGCCTGACCAGCTCGACACGTTCAGGTGCGTCGCGATCCACCGGCCCACCACCGGGAAATAGCGCGGCGACGCGTTGATATAAAGCTGCGTGGCTTCGACCGCACGCGAGACGACCATCCGCGAGCGCAGCACTTCGATCTCCGCCGAGGCCGCCGTCTTCACCGCGAACATCGACGACACATCGGCTAGTGCGTTTTTCGCGGCGCCATCGCTATCCTCCACGTGGATGAGCATGTCCGCCTGATAGACGGGGCGCGCGAGCATCGCGTAGACGAGGCCCACGAGTGTAAAGAGCGCCGCAATGATGACGATGGTCTTGCGGCCTTCATAAAGGGTATCGAGAAGCTTGCCGACGTACCCGCCCTCCGGCGGCAATACGCCGTCGTCGACCGACCCCTCTAGCAGATATTCACGCTGTTTCAATCTATCTCTCCGTCGGTGCCCGCGAGCGCGCCGGGCACGTGCATGGATATACAACTATCAGTAGCCGAGTGCCCGGGTCGCCGACGCCGCCTGAGTGGCCGGCAGGATCAGACCAATGACGCGGCTCCACTTGACGAGCGCGGAAGCGTCGACGAACACGACATCGTTCGGCTTGAGTTCGAACGAGTCGGCCGTTGCCATCGCGGATGCCGAGGTCGCGTCGAGGTGGTAGACCACGCGGTTGCTCACCTCGCGGCCACGCACGACGTATACCTGCGACGCGTCGCCGGAAGTCTGGCTGATGCCGCCCGCGTCGCCCAGCGCCTGGTTCAACGTCATGCGCCCGTTGTTGAACGGGAGCCCGCCGGGACGCTGGACTTCACCAATCACAAAGACCTTGCTGTCGTTCGCCGCGTAAACACGGACCAGGTCGCCATCGCGCAGGATGATCCGGTCCGGGTTCACGTTGTTGCGGATCATGTCCGGCATATCGACAAGCACCGTCTCGTCGCCGCGCGTCAAAGATACTTTCGATCGATCCGACTTGTCGGTAAAACCGCCTGCCCGGTTGATCGCTTCGGGAAGCGTCATCGCCACGTCGTTGAGCACCTGCACGCCCGGCGTTTTCACTTCGCCGTCGAGATAGACGCGCTTGCTACGGTAAGTCTCGACGCGCACCGTCATCTGCGGCTGCCTGACGTAGCGGGCCAGCCTGGCGGTGAGCATGTCCCGCACGCCCATTTCCGAGAGCCCCTGAACCTTGATGGGCCCGATATAGGCGTACTGGATGAAGCCATTCGTATCCACTGTATAGCCCGGCGCGACGGCAGGGGCGCCCGACGTGCTCGGTCCGCCTCCCGTCGTTGCCGCCGGCATGCTGAGTTCCGGGTGATCCCACACGACGATGCTGAGGACGTCACCCGGCCCGATCACATAGGGCTCCGCCTTTGCGAACAGATTACGCACATTGGCCGACACGCCTGTTGGCCGTTCCTCTTGCTGCTTCGCGACCAGGTCATCGGTGATTTCGACGAGCGAACCCGTGGGTGCGCGATCGCCGCCCGTCGCATCCTGCGAACCTGCGCGGCCTGCCGCGGTCTGCGCGGCACCCGCCGCCCCAACGGTGTTGCCCGAAGGCATACCCCTGAATGTCATCCCCGGCGACAGCGCGCATCCCGACAGCAGCACAGCCGCGGCTGCGGGCGCCGCCCATCCAGATGCGACCAAACGGATTGCGCGTGCAAGGTCGAGCCTCACACGCGAGCGAACCGTTCGCCACCACGAACACAGGCGCGCGGTGCGCGCCTGTGTCTTCCATTTCTCGCAAACTCGGTTGAGTTGCATGGTCAAACCCCCTGTTGCGTGTTGGCTGTCCCGCTGCGTACCGTGCGCAGCGAATACGGGCCGGGTGCTACTCATTCCACGATGCCTGGTGATGCCCTCTCGTACATGCCCATGCCCGTGTCGCCTCGTGCCACGAGCGACGTTCAGACCTCAATCTCCGCAAAGTCAGTAAGCGCCGTTCCCCTTGATCACAACAAGGATCGTCTTGAAGAGAATGCCGATGTCGCTGTGCAACGACCAGTTCTTCACGTAAGTGACGTCGAGCGACACCCGCGTGGCGTAATCGGTTTCGCAGCGCCCGCTCACCTGCCAGAGACCGGTGATGCCGGGCGTCGCCATCAGGTAGTACTTGCTGTTGGCGCCATAGCGCTCCAGTTCCTGGGCAACGATCGGACGCGGGCCGACCAGGCTCATCTCGCCGCGCACGACGTTCCATAGCTGCGGCAGTTCGTCGAGGCTCGTGCGGCGCAGGAAGTGGCCGATGCGCGTCACCCGCACATCATTCTTGAGCTTGAACTCGCGGTCCCACTCGGCGCGCGCCACGGGATCGCTCGCGAGCAACTCTTCGAGTACCTGCTGCGAATTGACCACCATCGAGCGGAACTTGAGGCAGCGAAACTTTTCGCCATTGCGGCCCACGCGTGTATGGCCGTAGATCGACGGACCGCCGTCCAACTTCACGACCAGCGCAATCAGCGCGAGCAAGGGCAGCAGCGCCAGGATCATCGTCAGGCCGACCGTGACGTCGAAGACCCGCTTGACGGCATGCCTGACCGAGCCCGTATGCGGTTCGGTTTCGACCAGATCGAGGTCCGTGTCCTCGCGCCTGAGCCATGCGGTGGCCTGGCGGGCGACGCTGAATTCCGCGAAGAAAAGCGTATGCGAGGCGAGCAGCGAAATGCCCGTGGTCAGTGTCCAGTAGATGAACCACGGCATGGAAATCAGGTTGTCGCGATGAATCGCGTAGAGCAAGGCAAGCCCGCAGAGCTGCACGGCGAGCCATGCAAATGCCGTCCGGCCGGCGACGCTCACGACGGGATGCCGCCCTCGCGGCGGATAGGTTCCACACGCTGGAAACACCGATAACGCTAGCGCCGCGACGAACGCGACGAGCGTTGGGTCGAGCTGATGTGCCGGACCCACTGCGGCCACGTTGAGGTTCAGGTTCAAGTGCAGTGCGCCAAAAGCGCCCAGCACGATTAGCGCGATATCGATCGCACGATGCACCAGCTCGGACATGTCCCTACCCCACTGCGTCGCGTGTTCAATGGTCGATGTTTAGCCGCCGCTGTTCGCATAGTCGTCGCTCGCATCGCGAAAGCCATCGTGTCCGGCAGCCACCCTGCTGTGCCCGTTTGCTGCTGCACGTTCCCGCTTTCGCTTTGCGGGCCGCCCACTTTGCGCGGTCCCCTGTGATGTCGCCGTCTGCCATCGATGCGGGCAGGTAATGCGCAAATCACATCGATAAGGTACGGGGATGGCAGCAGCGATTCCGTGCGCAATCCCACCAACGATTCGCGATCGTCGGATGCGCCTTCGGTGCAACCCGATTAGATGCGGCAACAACTTTGCGCGTTGCGTGCGCGAGCGCACGCAACGCGTGTTTGAAGGGTTGAAATCGCTGCGAGATGATTATCAAGAGCGAGAAATGTTCTGCGACTCTGCGATTCGAAGAGATCTGCGACGAGCGTTAGTCGTGTGTCTGGGCTTCGTCGTGTTGTCAGACGGTTCACGCAGCAACGTCTCTCTGTCGTGCTCGAACCGTAGCGCTTGTAGAGAGTCGTATGCATGCGAAACGTCACAGCGATCCGCGCGTGATGGCACGAGCACGTCTATTGATCTTCTGTCTGCGGAGCGTGTGCGCGTAGTGTGCGCGAGCGCACATATGCTTAGGTTCAAGCTCACTACGATCCATTCGGGCAGCGCTCGCGAACGCGCGCGCGCTCTTTGGTCGGCGCATCTGCCGTACTTTCGATTCGTAATCTTAACTACTTGCGGAAGAATCGACGCACGTCGAAGAAGGCGCGCGTATACCCGGATGCGAAATGAGGTGAGAGACGTTTTCGCGCCGTGTTGTCGTCGCTCGCCAACCCGCATACTCGGGATACCGCTGGCGATTCAGGACAACGCAAGTCTGACGGAATGGATGCAGTCCGACTGTCCGACGTGGACCGCTTTCATTGGAAGGAAGAACATCGGAGCAGCCTTGCGGGCCGTCCTGATATCGCGTCGCGTCGTCAGTACGATGGCACGACGCGAGGGCCGCCGGCGCGGTAGCGCTGCGCTCACGCGCACCGGCGGCTGAAGTCGTCAGCGTTTCGCGTAGTCGATCGTCTCGACGCCGTTCGCCGTGCCGAGCAGGCAGAGATCCGCGCCGCGCGTTGCGAACAGGCCCACCGTCACGACACCCGGCCACGCGTTGATGTGCGTTTCGACCGTACGCGGATCGCTGATGCGCAGGCCCTTGACGTCGAGGATCTCGTTGCCGTTGTCGGTGATGAACGGCGAGCCGTCCTTCGTCACGCGCACGACGGGCACGCCGCCCATCGCCGTCACGCGGCGGCCGATTGCCGTGCGCGCCATCGGTACGACTTCGATGGGGAGCGGAAACTGGCCGAGCACGTCGACGACCTTGCTCGCGTCCGCGATGCACACGAACTTCTCCGACACCGACGCGACGATTTTCTCGCGCGTCAGCGCGCCGCCGCCGCCCTTGATCATTGCGCCGCCGTGATCGATTTCATCGGCGCCGTCGACATAGACGGGCAGCGATTCGATGTCGTTCAGATCGAACACCTGGATGCCGTGCGATTGCAGGCGCGCCGTCGTTGCGACCGAGCTGGACACCGCGCCGCGATAGCGCGACTTGTGGGCGGCGAGCGCGTCGATGAAGCAGTTCGCCGTCGAGCCGGTGCCGACGCCGATGATGGCGCCTTCGGGCACGTTTGCGATCACGTAGTCGGCGGCGGCTTGGCCGACCAGTTGCTTGAGTTCGTCTTGAGTCATGATGAGAAATGCCAGGGCAAGCGGAAAAATGCAAGTTTACCGGAGTCGAGGCGCGGGGCCGGATTTATTGCGCATGTTGCGCGTGCGCTTGCCGTTCATGGCGCGGGCCGTGCCGGTTCTGGCGGGGCAGCCTGCGTGTACTTGTCGAGCAGCGCCTGAGCGATCGCATCGGTTTGCGCATCGGGATTACCCGAGTAATCGGCGGGACGGAAATGCATCTGGAACGCGGCGAACACGCGGCGCGTGCTGTCGTTGAGCACGCCGTCCGTCGCGACTTCATAGCCGTAGCGTGCGAGCTTTTGCTGGAGCGCGCGGACGTCGGTGGGCGCATGCGGATCGCGGCCTGCGAGTTCTTTTGCGATGGTTGCATCGTCGGGCCAGGCGCCGACGCCTGCATCGTAGAGTTGCTTCCACGGGAAGAGCGGGCCCGGGTCGATCTTGCGCTGCGGCGCGATGTCGCTATGGCCGACGATGCGCGTCGGCGGAATGTTGTATCGCGTGACGATGTCTTTTGCGAGGCGGATCATCGCGTTCACCTGCTCCGGCGGATAGGGTTGCCAGGTGCGGCCCTGCGGTGTGTCGATGGGGCCGAGGTTCACGTTTTCGATGCCGATCGAGGCAGCGTTCAGTTCTGTTGTGCCTTGCCAGGAACTGAGGCCTGCGTGCCAGGCGCGTTGTGATTCGGGCACCAGTTGCCAGATGATCGGTTCGCCGTTTTTTTCTTTTGGATGATCGGGGATGACGTAGTGGGCGCTGACCTGTTCATGCGTTAGAACGTCTAGCGACTGTTTTTCGTCGATCTCGGTGTAGTGCATCACGAGGAAGCGGATGCGGGTGTCCTGGTATTGCGCTGTGTGAGATGTGTCTGTGTAGTAGGTGGTGTGGTGGATGATGGTCGGGGTGCAGGCTGTTAGTAGTGTTGCTGCTAGCGCTAGCGGTGCCAGGAGGATTGAGGTGGGTTTCATCGCTGTTGGGGCTCGTTCGGTTCCTGGCTCTTTGCGGGTTTTGCCTTCGCGGCGCGGGTTGCACCGTTTGGTCTTTTTGCCTTTGCGCTGGCATCCGCGTTGCGTCTCTGGTTCGCATGCGTTGCCCCTGTGCGGGGCGGCACCTACTTTTCTTTGCCGCCGCAAAGAAAAGTAGGCAAAAGAAAGCGGCTAACACCGCCAACTTTTCTTCCTACCTGAGGGACCCCAACCGGTCCCTTACTTCACGCGGCATCTTCTCGATTCAAGTTCGTTGCCAGCGCTCTTGAAGTGCGCCTCACCCGCTTCACGCCCCCGCGTTTCAGCATGCCTTGCCAGATATTCCAGGGCCGCCCAGGTGGCAAACTGTGTGTAGGCCGTAGTGCCTCGCGCGCCTCACTTCGGACCGATAGCGCGTGCCTCCATGTAAGAGCGCCAAGCTATACGACGCGACAACCTACACACAGTTTGCCACCTGGGCGGCACATACCATTCGCTGCCGCTAGCACGTGTACGGGTATTTGAAGCGGGTGAGGCGCTCATTCGGAGCGTTGGCAACATACGCTGAACGGAGACGCCGCCGTGTGAAGCGTAAGACCCGTTGGGGGCCCTCAGGCAAACACAAGAACTGGCGGTGTTAGCCGCTTTCTTTTGCCTACTTTTCTTTGCGGCGGCAAAGAAAAGTAGGTGCCGCCCCGCACAGGGGCGACGCTTGAAGCACGCTAACAAAGCGCGGATGCCAGCGCAACGCAAAGCAAAGCAAAGCAAAGCAAAGCGGACCACCCACCGTCGCAGACAAAAAAACCTACTTCTTAACACCCCTCTGCCGCACGGCTTCAAAAAGACAAACGCCTGAGGCAACAGAAACGTTGAGGCTTTCAACAGACCCAGCCATAGGAATATTCATCACCTCATCACACGTATCGCGGGTAAGCCTCCGCATCCCTTCCCCTTCGGCACCCACAACAATCGCAACAGGCCCATCGAGCTTCGTCTCATACAGCGACGCCGTCGCCTCCCCGGCCGTGCCAACGACCCAAACCCCTGCATCCTTCAACTCCCGCAACGCGCGAGCGAGATTAGTCACAGTGATATACGGCACAGTATCAGCCGCACCGCTGGCCACCTTCGCCGCCGTGGCATTCAAACCCACCGCCCGGTCACGCGGCGCAATCACAGCATGCGCGCCCGCCGCATCGGCAACCCGCAAACACGCGCCGAGATTGTGCGGATCCGTAATCCCATCAAGCACCAGCAACAATGCCGGCCCCTGAACACCATCGAGCAGTTCGGCAAGGTTCTGCGCCAAAGGCAGATCGCCCGCACGCGCCACTACGCCCTGGTGCCGCTCCGTATGCGCAAGCCCCCACAGCCGCGTCTCGTCGGCGGCAATCAGGCGGACTCCCGCCTCTTTCGCCACGGCCAGAAACTCGTTCATCCGGCGATCGCGGCGGCTCTGGTCGTAATAGATTTCTTCGACCGTCGATGAATCGTGACGCAAGCGTGCCGTCACCGCATGAAAACCGTAGAGAACCTTGAGACGTGACATGACTAGAACAACCTTTGAATGAGCGCGCCTGACTGAACCAATCGAACCAGTCAGCGCGCGCCCGATGAGAATGAGCGCCGTACACGCATGAAGCGCGCGCGGCGTTAATACAGAATCAACGCTTCTTGTGGACCGGCTTCGCAGTCGACTTCGACGCCGCGCGCTTCTTCGACGCCGCCGCCTTGCGCGCCGTGCGCGCTTCCTTCACGGCAGCCGTCTGCGCGGGCGCAGCCTTCTTGCGCCGCGCGCCGTCGACCTGCGTCGCGCGGTCGATGGAACGCACGCGCGGGCCGCCGACATCGCTCGCCTTGTCCAAAGAAGCCGCGCGATGCGACTGCGACTTCACGGGCGTGTCGCGCACCAGACGGAAATCGATCTTGCGCGCGTCGAGATCGACGCGGCTCACCTGCACCCGCACGCGATCCGACAAACGATAACGGATGCCCGTGCGCTCGCCGCGCAGCTCGTTCTTGATCTCGTCGTACTGGAAGTAGTCCGAGCCGAGCTCCGTTACGTGTACGAGCCCTTCGATAAACAGCGCGTCGAGTTGCACGAAGATGCCGAACGACGTCACGCCGCTCACCATGCCGCCATACTCTTCGCCGAGCTTGTCGCGCATGAAGTAGCACTTGAGCCACGCCTCGACGTCGCGCGATGCTTCGTCCGCGCGACGCTCGTTCGCCGAGCAATGCAGGCCGAGTTCTTCCCAGATCGCCGTGTTCGGACGGCCGCGCTCGGGGCGATTGCCGCGCTTCTCGTCTTCCGCCTGCAACGCGCGGGCACGCGGCGACAGCGCCGTATTCAGCTCGACGCCGTGCGGTGCCTGCGGCTCGTACTTGCGGCCCTGCAGGATCGCGTAGATCGCGCGGTGCGTCAGCAGGTCGGGATAGCGGCGAATCGGGCTCGTGAAGTGCGCATACGCTTCATACGCAAGACCGAAGTGGCCGATATTGTCCGGGCTGTAGACGGCCTGCTGCATCGAGCGAAGCAACATGGTCTGCAGCATCTGCGCGTCGGGACGATCGCGGATGTGCGCCATCAGCGCGGCGTAGTCGCTTGCATGCGGCGTGTCGCCGCCGCCGAGCGTCAGGCCCATGCCGCGCAGGAACGTGCGCAGGTTTTCGAGGCGCTCCGCCGTCGGTCCCGCGTGTACGCGGTATAGACCCGGATGCTTGTTGCGCTTCATGAAGTCGGCCGCGCACACGTTCGCGGCCAGCATGCATTCCTCGATCAGCTTGTGCGCTTCGTTGCGATGACGCGGCACGATCTGCTCGATCTTGCCTTGCGCGTTGCAGACGATGTACGTCTCCGTCGTATCGAAGTCGATCGCACCGCGCTTCTGGCGCGCGGCGAAGAGCGACTTGTAGACGCCATACAGATTCTGCAGTTGCGGCAGCAAAGCGGCACGGCGCGTTGCTTCCGGACCCTTCGTGTTGGTCAGCACGGCCGCGACTTCCGTGTACGTGAGACGCGCGGCCGAATGCATGACGCCCGGATAGAACTGATACGCCTTGATCTCGCCGCGCGCGGTGATGACCATGTCGCACACGAGCACGCAGCGGTCCACGTTCGGATTGAGCGAACAGAGACCGTTCGACAGCTTCTCCGGCAGCATGGGAATCACGCGGCGCGGGAAATACACCGACGTGCTGCGCTCGATCGCATCGACATCGAGGCCGCCGTCGGGCAGCACGTAATGCGACACGTCGGCGATCGCGACGATCAGCCGGAAACCGTCGCCGCGCCCGACCTTCACCGGCTCGCAGTAAACGGCGTCGTCGAAGTCGCGCGCATCTTCGCCGTCGATCGTGACGAGCGGCACGTCGCGCAGGTCGACGCGGTGCTTCATGTCGACCGGCCGCACTTCGTCGGGCAGCTTCGCGGCAGCGTCGAGGGCGGCCTGGCTGAACTCGTGCGGCACGCCGTACTTGCGCACCGCGATTTCGATTTCCATGCCGGGATCGTCGATATCGCCGAGCACCTCGACCACGCGCCCCAGCGGCTGCGAATGGCGGCTCGGAAAGTCCGTCAGCTCGACGACCACCACTTGCCCGACCTTCGCCTTCTTCGTGTTCTGCGTGATCAGGATGTCGTGGCCGATGCGCTTCTCTTCGGGCGCGACGATCAGCGCGCCGTTCTCGTTCAACAGCCGGCCGATCACGCGCTTGTTCGCGCGGTCCGTCACCTCGACGATATGGCCTTCGGGGCGCCCGCGCCGGTCATAGCCGACGATGCGCGCCAGCACGCGATCGTTGTGCATGACTTTCTGCATTTCGCCCGTCGGCAGGAACAGGTCGTCCTGGCCGTCGTCGCGAATCAGAAAGCCATACCCGTCGCGATGGCCCTGCACGCGGCCCGCGACGAAGTTCGACGGATGAGTCAGCTGATAATGGCCGCGCTGATCGAGTCTGATCTGGCCATCACGCTCCATTGCGGCAAGGCGCTTGAAAAACCCTTCGCGCTCCTGGCGCTTGATCGACAGCGCTTCGGCGATGTCGTTCGCTGCAAGCGGCGTTTCACTCGTGCGCAGCACGCCGAGGATTTCTTCGCGGCTTGGAATCGGATACGGATATTTGCTCAAGGGCTTGTCGATGATTGTTCTCGTTGCGTGGACGTCGGCGGATGGTGACGCTGCTCTAACTGAACTTGAACTGCAACTGCTGCTCTTGTGACTTCGTTGACTGCGACTGCTCTCTGACCGTCGACAACCGTGCGGCCGCAAATGCGGCCCTAAGCGAGGCCTCGACTGAGACCCCGCCGACCCGTCACGCGGACCACAGACGGATGCCCCGCGCCAGCCTGCTACTGCGGCGATTCTAACACCCGTCTCGCCCGCTACGCGCCGCCCGGCGGGCGATTGCGCGACGCACACGGTGCTCGTGAGCGTGCGTCGCGGCCGTCGTGCGAATGTTTTCGCGAAATGCTTGACACGCTTCTTCGACCCGCTATAATCTCGGTCTCTGCTTCAAACGCACCTTGCCCAGGTGGCGAAATTGGTAGACGCACTAGGTTCAGGTCCTAGCGGTGGCAACACCGTGGAGGTTCGAGTCCTCTCTTGGGCACCAAGATTCAAATGAAAAGCCGCCTTCGGGCGGTTTTTCATTGTTGTGAGTGCATTGCGCTTCGCGGCGGCTTTACGGTCGCGAGGAAGCAACGCAGGAAGTTGCAGTAACGGTTGATCGTCGAGTCATTTGATGCGCGAACAACCTGACGAAAAGATGAAGCGCTTTCAAAATACCGATTGACACGCAGAATCTTCTCGTTAAAATAGCGGTCTAGCTTGAGACGTGCCCAGGTGGCGGAATTGGTAGACGCACTAGGTTCAGGTCCTAGCGGTGGCAACACCGTGGAGGTTCGAGTCCTCTCCTGGGCACCACTCTCTTAAGCTAAACAAATCACCCCGCAAAGCGATAAGCCTGCGGGGTTTTTTGTTTCTGGTCAGTCTCATGCGGGCTCGATCCGCAACAGAACGACCCGCGTGTTCATACTGCATACTGCACGGACATCGCATCAGCTTGCACAACAACTGCTCAAGTCAGCGCGCGCCAGCCTGAACCGGACATATCCGTCCACATTTCCCTCGCGCTCCATCCCCAGCTTCTGCGCGACGCGCTGCGAAGCGACATTGCCCTCGGCGATACCCGCAACCACCGACTCCAGCCCAACCGTGCCAAACGCATGCGCGACAACGATACGCGCCGCCTCGCTGGCAATCCCCCTGCCCCACGCTTCGCGCACGAGCCGCCAGCCGATCTCGACCTCCGGCCCATGCGCGTCTTCTGGAATCAGCAGCACCCAGCCGACAAATCGCGCGGGCGCGTCGCGTTCGAGAATCGACCAGTAGCCGAGTCCATCCGGATACGCGCGGGTGATGCGATCCAAAACAAACCGTCGATGCGCATCCGGCTCATGCCACGGACCTTCGACATGCCGCGTGACGTCAGGATCACGATCCATCGCGATGCAATCGTCGAGATCGGCTAGCGTGCGCGGCTTTAAAGCCAGCCTCTGCGAAGCGAAAGAAGGCAGCAATTGTTATTCCCGTAAATTACGAATCACAAACCATATTCAATCGGAATCAATACATTAATTACATTCGCCAAACATTATTGCGCATTCCGAAAACGATTATCTAGGGATTAGCACTGACAAAGCAGGCTTGTTTCATGCAACCGCTTAATGGTCGGCGTACACTCGTCGAAGCCTTCAGCTACGGGGCACGCCGTGCCATCCCAGGCCTTTCACCGCTTATTGAATGGCACGAACCATTGGAGACCGCAACCAGGTTGCATGAAATCAGAGTAAGCGCTAAAGCGCCAACTCCGATCGACAGGAGAACAATTGAAATGAGCTGGACTCGGGAACAGAGAAACGTCACGATCGCGGCATATTTAGGCTGGACTCTGGACGCATTCGATTTCTTTCTGATGGTTTTCGTTCTGAAAGATATCGCAAGCGAATTCGGCACCGATATCAAATCGGTTTCGTTCGCCATCATGTTGACCCTGATGATGCGGCCCGTCGGCGCGCTCATCTTCGGCTACCTCGCCGACAAGTTCGGTCGCCGCCCCACGCTGATGGTCAACATCGCGTGCTTTTCGCTGCTGGAGTTGTTGTCCGGCCTCTCGCCGAATCTCACTACACTGCTCGTGCTGCGCGCCCTGTTCGGCATCGCGATGGGCGGCGAATGGGGCGTCGGCGGCGCGCTGACGATGGAAACCGTGCCGCCCAAAGCACGCGGCTTCGTTTCCGGCCTGCTGCAGGCGGGCTATCCGAGCGGCTATCTGCTCGCGGGGCTCGTGTTCGGGCAGCTGTACCAGTACATCGGCTGGCGCGGCATGTTCTTCGTCGGCGTGCTGCCCGCGTTGCTCGTGCTGTACATCCGCGCGCACGTGCCCGAGTCGCCCGCGTTCAAGACGCTCGAAAAGAAGACCCGCCCCGGCCTCGTGGCCACGCTCAAGCAGAACTGGAAACTGTCCGTCTACGCAATCATCCTGATGACGGCGTTCAACTTCTTCTCGCACGGCTCACAGGATCTGTATCCGACCTTCCTGCGCGTGCAGCACAACCACGACGCCCATACCGTCCAATGGATCACGATCGTGCTGAATATCGGCGCGATCTGCGGCGGCCTGTTTTTCGGTGCGCTGTCCGAGAAGATCGGCCGCAAACGCGCGATCTGCTTCGCCGCGCTGATCGCGCTGCCCGTGCTGCCGCTGTGGGCGTTCTCGTCGACGCCCGTGCTGCTCGCGGCGGGCGCATTCCTGATGCAGATTTCGGTGCAAGGCGCGTGGGGCGTGATTCCCGTGCATCTGAACGAAATCTCGCCGGATGAAATTCGCGCGACCTTTCCTGGCCTCGTGTACCAGCTGGGCAACCTGATCGCGTCGGTGAACGGGCCGCTCCAGGCGGGCATCGCCGAAGCGCACGGCAACGACTACGCGACCGTGATGGCGACGGTGATCGGCATCGTCGCCGTCGTAATCGCCGTCTTTATCCTGTTCAGCCGCGAACGGCGCGGCATAGATATGACCCAATCTGCCGAACAGGTCGCGGCGACGGTGCATTGAGCACACGCACCGCACACCCAACATAAGGGCGCCGCGGCGCCCGGGCCAATGCAGCAGATACGAGGCCGCTCCGATTCGTTTCGGAGCGGCCTTTTTTGTCCACGTCGTCTTCGAGGGCACGCGCGGTCGGGCACTTTTAGAGGGATTTATCGACACTCACCTCTTGCCCGATCACCGACTGCATTCTTATCCTGAAAAAGAACGCACGTTTCAAATTTCGATTTGAATCGATTGTTTAGGCCGGTGAGAGCCGACAAAGGGAGACATAAATGACGACACGGACAACGAGCCGCCAGGCCGGCGACACGAAATCGCGCATCCTCGATGCCGCCGAGACGCTCTTCATCGAATGCGGTTATGAAGCGATGTCGCTGCGGCAGATCACGTCGAAGGCGGAGGTCAATCTGGCCGCCGTCAACTACCACTTCGGCAGCAAGGAAGCGCTGATGCACGCGATGCTGTCGCGCCGCCTCGATCTGCTGAATCAGGAGCGCCTCAAGCTGCTCGACCGTTTCGACACGATGCTCGGCGCGCGTCTGACCTGCGAGCACGTGCTGGGCGCGATGTTCATTCCGGCGCTGCGCGTCTCGCGCGACACGCGGATCGGCGGCAAGGCGTTCCTGCGGCTGCTGGGCCGCGCCTACACCGATCCGTCGCCGTTCATCCGAGATTTCCTGAATGCTCACTACGCGTCCGTCGCCGTGCGCTTTTTCGAGGCGTTCCAGCGCGCGCTGCCGCATCTGCCGCGCGAGGAACTCGGCTGGCGGCTGCACTTCGCGATCGGCGCGCTCTCCGGCGTGCTGGCAGGCGCCGATACCGACAGCCTGCTCAACGAGTTCTCGCAAGGCAAGTCGATGAACGACCTGCAGCTGATCGCGCGGCTCGCGTCGCTGATCGTGTCCGCGCTGAAAGCGCCGCTGCCCGACGCGAGCCAGCTCGCCGTGTTCGCCTCCGTGCTCGGCGATGCGGGCAGCGCCGACATCGCGTGCGATGCGGTTCGGCAGGCGGCACAGGACGGATCGCAGACGGCCTCGGAGCCGCAGACCCAATCGACGCCGCAAGCACCGCAGCAGCAACCATCGACAGACGCGGTCCATCGCACCGGCCTAGGGTCATTCGCGCAACCAGCGCAACCGGCGCAAGCGGACCGGCAGTCCGAAACGCGCAATTGCGGCACATACTACGCGACGCATAGCTGACGCCCGCTGCGGCAAACGCGCAGGCACTATCACAGGTGCCTGCGCTTCAAATCAAACGACACCACGCCTGTCCTGAACCGCATTAGACGCGCCGCTCGGGGCGGCGGGCACACTGGCTGCAATGGATAAGAGCGGGCGCTCGCCCCGCACCAGACAACTCGAATACATCGCAAGCTGCGCTCGCCCTTAAAAATCGAAAAGGAGGGATCGCCATGACGTGGTTCATCGTTGCGCTGATCGTCGCCGCTGCGGCGCTCGTCTATGTGCAGGCGCGGGCCTCGTGGTGGCTCGCGTTCCTCGTCGTGTGGGTCGCCGCCGCCTTCGTGACGGGCGCAGCCGGTGTGACGGCGACGATCCTGCTCTCGATCGTGTTCGTCCTTCCCACGCTGGTGCTGACGCTCAAACCGCTGCGCCGCACGTGGCTCAGCGCGCGGGTGCTCGACCTGTTCCGCAAGATCCTGCCCGACATGTCGCCGACCGAGCGCGACGCTATCGAAGCGGGCACCGTCTGGTGGGACGCCTCGCTCTTCTCCGGACGCCCGAATTGGGACACGCTGCTCGGCTACGGCCCTGCCAGGCTGTCGGTCGAGGAACAGGCTTTCCTCGACAACGAGTGCGAGCAACTCTGCGACCTCGCGAACGACTGGGAAACCACGGCCATCTGGCAGGACCTGTCGCCGCAAGCGTGGCAGTTCGTGAAGGACAAAGGCTTTCTCGGGATGATCATCCCGAAGCAGTACGGCGGCAAAGGTTTCGGCGCCTACGCGCATTCGCAGGTCATCATGAAGCTTTCGACGCGCTGCTCGGCGGCCGCCGTCTCCGTGATGGTGCCCAACTCGCTAGGCCCAGCCGAACTGCTGCTGCACTACGGCACCGACGCGCAGAAGAACCACTATCTGCCGCGTCTCGCGCGCGGAGACGAGATCCCCTGCTTCGCGCTGACGAGCCCGTACGCAGGCTCCGACGCGGCCGCGATTCCCGATGTCGGCATCGTCTGCAAGAGCACGTTCGAGGGGCGCGAGACGCTCGGCTTTCGCGTCACGTGGAACAAGCGTTACATCACGCTCGGGCCGATCGCGACGGTGCTCGGCCTCGCGTTTCGCGCGCTCGATCCCGACCATCTGCTCGGCAGCGATGACGAACCGGGCATCACCTGCGCGCTGATTCCGACCCGCCATCCGGGCGTACACATCGGCCGCCGTCACTGGCCGCTCAATGCCGTGTTCCAGAATGGCCCGAACTGGGGCAACGACGTGTTCATCCCGCTCGACTGGGTGATCGGCGGACGCGCGCAGGTCGGCAATGGCTGGCGCATGCTGATGGAATGCCTCGCGGCTGGCCGCGCGATTTCGCTGCCGTCGTCGAACGTTGGGATGTCGAAGCTCGCGGTGCGCGGCGTCGGCGCGTATGCGGCCGTGCGGCGGCAGTTCCGCACGGCGATCGGCAAGTTCGAGGGCGTGCAGGAAGCGCTCGGCCGCATGGGCGGCAACCTCTACGTGATGGA
This sequence comes from Paraburkholderia steynii, assembly GCF_900100565.1. Lineage (NCBI taxonomy): Bacteria > Pseudomonadati > Pseudomonadota > Betaproteobacteria > Burkholderiales > Burkholderiaceae > Paraburkholderia > Paraburkholderia steynii. Next base: position 104,220 of record NZ_FNDI01000006.1, read on the forward strand.
CGCCGCGCGCCGCCTGTCCGCTCAGGCCGTCGATCTCGGCGAAAAGCCGTCGGTGATTTCGGCGATCTCGAAGTACCACATCACCGAACGCAACCGCGAGGTAATCGACGACGGCATGGATGTCGTCGCGGGCAAAGGCATCTGCATGGGGCCGTCGAACTTTCTCGCGCGCGCGTACCAGCAGGTGCCCATTTCCATCACCGTCGAAGGCGCGAATATCCTCACGCGCTGCCTGATCATCTTCGGTCAGGGCGCGATCCGCTGCCATCCGTATGTGCTCAAGGAAATGGCCGCGACGCGCGAGCCCGATCGCGCAAAAGCGCTGCGCGATTTCGACGACGCGTTCTTCGGGCATATGAGTTTCACGCTGTCGAATGCGGTGCGCAGTTTCGTGCATGGCGTGACGGGCGGCGCGCTGATCGCGAAGCCGCAGCGCGCGCACGCGCCGCTCGCGCGCTACTACCGCGCGGCGACGCGGCTTTCTACCATCTTTGCACTGCTCGCCGACGTGTCGATGCTCGTGCTCGGCGGCGAACTGAAGCGGCGCGAGCGTATCTCGGCGCGCCTGGGCGACGTGCTGTCGCAGCTTTATCTGATCTCCGCGACGCTCAAGCGCTTCGAAGACGAAGGCCGTCAAGGCAGCGATCTGGCGCTCGTGCAATGGGGCGTCGAAGATGCACTGTATCGCGCGCAAATTGCGCTGGACGGCGTGCTGCAAAACTATCCGAACCGCTTCGCCGCAGGGCTCGTGCGGGTGCTCGCGTTTCCGTTCGGCCTGCCGCATCGCGCGCCGTCCGATGCGCTCGGCAGCGCGATCGCCGAGCTGATGCAGACGCCGGGCGACACGCGCGACCGGCTGCTCGCCGATTCGTACGTGCCGCACGCCAGTGTCGACGCGATCGGCTACGGCGAGCTGGCCTTTGCGCTGACGCCGCAGGTCGCACATCTCGAGCAGCGCTTGCGCGAAGCGATCAAACGTGGCCGCATCGAGCCGATTCCGCAAAGCCTCGCCGACCTCGCCGAATGGACGGAAGCGGCGCAGCAGCGCGGGCTGATCGACGAGGACGAGCGCAAGGTGCTCGACGACTACGCGCGTTATGGCGCAGAAGTCGTAAAGGTCGACGATTTTCCCGCGGACTTCGGCCTGCTCGCCGATCTGCAACGGCGCAAGGAAGCGCTCGACAAGGCGATGGAACTGGCCGCGTGACCCATCAGCTCGATTCGCCGCGCATCGTTTTGATGGTTACTGCAGGGCGGCGACCCGCAAACACCCTGCTTTCATCGCCAATCCATTAGCATTCCAAAAACAACTCGAATAAGGGACATACAGATGCTAAGGATTCCAACACTTGTCGGCCTTGTCTTTATCGCCTCGGCAGCGTCCGCTGCCAATTTCGACAACCGGTCGGGACGCTATTCATTCACGCCGCTACCCTCGGCCGAAGCCGAGATGAAACGCATGAACACCATCATGAAACTGTCGGATCAGCAACCCACGGGTCGCTACGTGCGCAAGGGCGAGACTGTGCGCGTGAACATCAGCGGCATGCCAAATGCGTATCGTGCGAGCGCAATGGTCGGCTTCCGCCCTATGTACGGAAAGTCGACGGGTCAGCAGGCGGCGCCGCTGAGCAACGGTAACAACCGCTTCGTCGCCAGGCAGAACGGTCCGCTATTCATCAGGATCACCTCGCCGGGCGGCAAGCCCGCCATGTCGACTGAAGTCGATGTATCGGTCGCGGATGGCAAGCCCTTGCCCCTCTTCGTGCAAGGCCGCACGAGCATGGCCGACTGGCGGGCGCAACTGGACAACTACGCGGACGCGCCGTTCGTTCAGCTCGTCGGCCAGCACAGCATGATCACGTTGCCACGCGGCGTGTACCGGCACGCGCCCATCGCCGACCCATCGGCCACTCTGGCGGCCATCGGGCAGGTGCTGGCGATGCAGGATGCGCTGGCAGGATTCGACGACACAAAACCGGCCGACGCGCGCACGCCGCTGCGCGAGCACTTCGTGGTCGACTTCCGCACCTCGCCCAAGGAAAGAACAGGCGTGTACATGTACGCCACCGATCAATTCATCGGCATGTTCGCAGGCAACACGGCCGATCTGACCGACCCGGCGCGTCTGCGCAGTGAATGGGCTATCTGGCATGAGGTCGGACATACGCACCAGCAGGACTCCTGGACATGGGAAACGCTGGCCGAAGTCTCCGTCAACCTGTTCTCGCTGTATGTGCAGGAGAAGCTGGGCGAGCCCAACCGGCTGGACGAGCCCGAATATGACGGCATCACGCCCCGCGAGCGGGCGCGCGATTATCTGGCCCGCGCGGCGCGCAACTACGTATCGGACCCGGGCGGCAAATACGAGGAGCTGACATTCGTGCGGCTCGTGATGTTCGATCAGCTGAAGCACGCCTACGGCTGGGATCTCTTCACCCGGCTGTTCCGGTATTACCGCGAGCATCCTCTGCCTTACGACGTATCCGAGGCGGAAAAGGTAGACCAGTTCGTGATGGCGATGTGCATGGTATCCGGCAACGACCTGCGTCCGTTCTTCGAAAAATGGGGCTTGCGGGCCAGCGCGGACGCCTACGGCAAGATCGCCGCGATGCGTCTTCCCGTGCGCGCGATCGAAACCTGACCGGCCAGGGCTGAAGCTTCCGGCTGCGGCGCGGCTGCCACGACAGCGGCGCGGCTGGCACGTGACAGAATCGGCTCCGCGCAACGCACCGCAACATGCCCATGCAGACACCCCGCCCTCGCAAATCCGTCCCCCAACTTGCGGCAAGTCACGCGCTCCATGCACACTGTCGTTCATCCGCCGGTCCGGGAGCCAGGAGCCAATAACGTGAACGATTCCTACCTGAACTTCGTCAATTCGCCGCTGGGCGCGCGGGTCGCGCGTTCGCTCGGTTTGCCGAAGCCCGAGGTACTGCGCCGCTACCGCGCCGATGCGCCGGAATTCGACGGCATCGTCGCCGTCGGTGCGGGGCCGGCGCCGCAATTGCTCGACGCGCTCGCCGATGTCGTCGCGCATATCGGCATGACGAGCGTCGCGCATGCCAGCGCGGGCCTGTGGGTGCCGCTCGCGAACCGCCACGGGCTGATGACGGGCCGCTTCGAACCCGCCGATCCCGCAACCGGCTCGCAGGCGCGCGTGCGGGCGCTCGTGTTCGATGCGAGCGGCATCGAAAGCAGCGCGCAACTAGAGTCGCTCTACGCGTTCTTTCACGACGCGCTGCGCTCGCTCGACAAATGCGGCCGGATCGTCGTGCTCGGCCGCCCGCCCGAAGCGTGCGTCAGCCCGCGCCAGTGGACGGCACAGCGCGCGCTCGAAGGCGTGACGCGCTCGCTCGGCAAGGAAGCGCGGCGCGGCATCGCGGCCAATCTGATCTATGTGTCACAAGGCGCCGAAAGCGGCATCGAATCGACGTTGCGCTTCTTTCTGTCGCCGCGTTCAGCGTACGTGTCGGGCCAGGTCGTGCGGATCGGCGCGGCGCCCGGCGGAATCGCGCAGCACTTCGGCCCCGACTTCGACTGGACCCAGCCGCTCGCCGGCCAGCGCGCCGTCGTGACGGGTGCCGCGCGCGGCATCGGCGCGGCGATTGCGAACGTGCTCGCAGCGCAAGGCGCACATGTGATCGGCATCGACATTCCCAGCGCCACCGACGCGCTCGACGCCACCCTGCGCCCGCTCGGCGGCACGGCGCTCGCGCTGGACATCGCCGCGCCTGAGACGCCCGCGCAGATCGCCGCAGCGCTCGACGAACTCGGCGTCGACGTGTTCGTACACAACGCGGGCATCACGAAAGACAAAACCATCGCGAAGATGACGGAAGCGGCGTGGCGCAGCGTGATCGACATCAATCTGTCGGCGCAGGAGCGCATCGACGACGCGCTGCTCGAAGCGGGCACGCTGCGCGACGGCGGGCGCATTGTCTGTGTATCGTCGATCAGCGGCATCGCGGGAAACATGGGACAGACCAACTACGCGGCATCGAAAGCGGGCGTGATCGGCCGCGTGCAGGGCATGGCGCCGTATCTGGCCGCACGTCGCATCACGATCAACGCGGTCGCGCCCGGCTTCATCGAAACGCAGATGACCGCAAAGATGCCACTCGCGCTGCGCGAAGCCGGCCGGCGGATGAATTCGATGAGCCAGGGCGGCCAGCCCGCCGACGTCGCGCAGACCATCACCTGGCTTGCGCATCCCGGCTCGGCGGGCGTGACAGGCCAGGTCGTGCGTGTGTGCGGGCAAAGCCTGATAGGAGCGTGACCCTCATGGCGTTCTACGACTCCAGCTCGATGTTCGGCGCGCCGCGCCTGAAAACGGTCGTGCTGCCGGAGCTGCCCAAACCCGCGAAGCTGTATGCGCGGGCGCTGACGGGCGTCGTCAAGGGCTTCCAGCGCAACCGTTCGACCGATCTGCCCGCGCTTCGGCTCGTGCGCCCCGCCGTGTCGCTCGACTCCGTCGCGATCGAGCGCTATGCGCGCGTGTGCGGCTTTTTCCCCGAGCAGGGCATTCCATTCACGTTCCCGCATCTGCTGGCGTTTCCGCTGCATCTGCTGTTGCTGACGGACCCCGCGTTTCCGTGGTCCGCCCTCGGCCTCGTCCATCTGGCGAACAGCGTACACATGCGCCGCCCGCTTTCGTTCGACGACACCTTGCGCGTCGAAGTCGAATTCGGCGCGCGCCTGCGCCACGACAAGGGCCAGGCGTTCGTGGTGCAGACGCGCGTCTATCGCCGCGGCGAGGCGGTCTGGGACGGCGACAGCGTGTATCTGAAGCGCGGCGTCGCGGCGAGCGGCGATCCGCTCGCGCCGCTGGAGACGGCGAGCGACGCGCTCGTGCGCGCGGCGCGCTGGCAACTGCCGTCGCAACTGGGCCGCGACTACGCGAAGGCATCGGGCGACTTCAATCCGATCCATCTGTCGATGCTCTCGGCGAAAGCGTTCGGCTTTCCGCGCGCGATCGCCCACGGCATGTGGACGCTCGCACGCACGGCGGCGGCACTCCAGCCGCCCAAGCGACTCGCTGACGCGACACTCGCAGGCGAATTCAAGCTGCCGATGCTGCTGCCGGGCGAAGCGTCGCTGTGGACGGCATCGCCCTCGCCCACTGCGCGCGAATTCGAAGTACGCGATCCCGAAGGCGGCAAACCGCATCTGCGCGGCCGCTTCCAGTGGAATCTGCAATGACGCCGTGCCGCGCGCACCGCGCTGCACGACATGCATCCGACGTTGGAATCAATGCCCGGCCTGATTCGTTTCAAGCAGGTGCCGGGCGCTGCATGCACGATCCGATCCGTCCAACAGGCGGACACGACCCGGGAGCCCATTGATGCCTGACTCGTCACACCCATTCTTACAAGCGCTTCCCACCGCGCGCCGCGTCGCGATCCTCGGCGGCAACCGCATCCCGTTCGCCCGCTCGAACACCGCCTACGCGACGGCCTCGAACCAGGACATGCTGACCTTCACGCTGCAAGGTCTGATCGACCGCTACAACCTGCATGGCGAGCGCCTCGGCGAAGTCGCGGCGGGCGCCGTCATCAAGCATTCGCGCGACTACAACCTGACGCGCGAAGCCGTGCTGTCGACCACGCTGGCGAAGGAAACGCCCGCCTACGACGTGCAGCAGGCGTGCGGCACGGGCCTCGAAGCGGCGATTCTGGTGGCCAACAAGATCGCGCTCGGCCAGATCGACGCGGGCATTGCGGGCGGCGCCGATACGACGTCGGACGCGCCCATCGGCGTCAACGAACGGATGCGCAAGATCCTGCTCGAAGCGAACCGCGGCAGGTCGGCGGGACAGCGCGTCGGCGCGCTCGCGAAGCTGCGCCCCGGCATGTTCTCCAAGCCGCTTTTGCCGCGTAACAGCGAGCCGCGCACGGGGCTGTCGATGGGCGAGCACTGCGAGCTGATGGCCAAGCGCTGGGGCATCTCGCGCGAGGCACAAGATGTGCTCGCCTACGATAGCCACCGCAAGCTGACGGAAGCGTATGCGCGCGGCTTTCTGAACGACCTGATGACGCCCTTTCGCGGTCTCGCGCGCGACAACAACCTGCGCAGCGATCTGACGCTGGACAAGCTGGCCACGCTGAAACCCGTGTTCGACCGCGACGCGGGCACGATGACGGCGGGCAACTCGACGCCGTTGACGGACGGCGCATCGGCCGTGCTGCTCGCCAGCGAGGAATGGGCAGCGGCGCGCGGCCTTCCCGTGCTCGCATGGCTCACCTGGCACGAGACGGCGGCCGTCGATTTTTTCGACAAAAAGGAGGGTTTGCTGATGGCGCCGGCGTACGCGGTGCCGCGCATGCTGAAACGCGCGGGCCTGACGTTGCAGGATTTCGACTTCTACGAAATTCACGAGGCGTTCGCGGCGCAGGTGCTCTGCACGCTCGCCGCCTGGCAGGACGATGAGTACTGCCGCACGCAACTGGGACTCGAAGGCGCGCTGGGAACCATCGATCGCGCGAAAATGAACGTACACGGCGGATCGCTCGCGACGGGACATCCGTTCGCCGCCACGGGCGGACGGATCGTCGCGGGGCTCGCGAAGATGCTCGCGCAGCTCGACAAGCCAGCGGGCACCGCGCGCGGGCTGATTTCGATCTGCGCGGCGGGCGGCCAGGGTGTGGTCGCGATTCTGGAACGGTAGAATCGCGCGCCATCCGTACCCGCACGATTCATGCACACGACACATACAACGACAAAGCTAGTACACCGGGAGACACCGCTATGACCGAGCCGACCACATCACAATCGACGCAGACGCAGATGCAAACCCAGACGCAGGCACAGACACAAGCGCAGCGCGCGCCGAACACGGACGGCATCTGGTATGCATCGTACGCGCCCGATGTGCCGCGCGAGATCGACGTGTCGCAGTATGCGTCGCTGGTCGAGTTCTTCGACGAATGCACGACGCGCTTTCGCGAGCGCGTCGCCTATGTGAGTGTTGGCGAAAGTCTCACGTACGCCGAACTCGCGCGCAAGGCGACGGCGTTTGCCGCGTATCTGCAGAGCATCGGCGTGAAGCCCGGCGACCGCGTTGCGATCATGCTGCCGAACACGTTCCAGTATCCGATCGCGCTGTTCGGCGCGCTGAAGGCCGGCGCGATCGTCGTCAACGTGAATCCGCTCTATACGGTGCGCGAACTGTCGCATCAGCTGAAGGACAGCGCCGCGCAGACCATCATCGTGTTCGAGAACTTCGCGAAGACCGTCGAAGACTCGCTGCCGGGCACGCGTGTGCAGAACGTGATCGTCACGGGTCTCGGCGATCTGCTCAAGGACGGTCTGAACCTGAAAGGCAAGCTGATCAACTTCATGCTGCGCCACGTGAAGAAGCTCGTGCCCGCGTACAACCTGCCGCAAGCCGTGCCGCTGCTGGATGCGCTCGCAACGGGCTACAAGCGCACGCTGGCGCCCGTGCAGATTTCCCCCAATGACCTCGCGTTCCTGCAATACACGGGCGGCACGACGGGCGTCGCGAAAGGCGCGATGCTCACCCACCGGAACATGGTCGCGAATCTGTTGCAGGCGAAAGTCTGGGCGGAAGGCCAACTGACCGACGATATCGAAACGGTGCTCACGCCGTTGCCGCTCTATCACATCTACTCGCTGACCGTGAACGCGATGATTTTCATGGGACTGGGCGGGCGCAACATCCTGATCGCGAATCCGCGCGACATCAAGATGGTGATGAAGATCCTGCGTAACGAAACCTTCACGGGCATCACGGCCGTCAACACGCTCTACAACGCGTTCCTCGACAACGAAGATTTCCGCCAGCGCGACTTCTCGAAGCTCAAGCTCGCGATGGCGGGCGGCATGGCGATGCAAAAGGCCGTGGCCGACCGTTTCCGCGAGGTGACGGGCAAGCCGATCATCGAGGGCTATGGGCTGACGGAATGTTCGCCGATCGTGTCGATGAACCCGGTGGATCTCAAGCACATGCGCGAGTTCGACGGCTCGATCGGCCTGCCCGCGCCGTCCACTCAGGTGCGCTTTCGCAAGGACGACGGCAGCTGGGCGAATATCGGCGAGCCGGGCGAGCTGTGCGTGCAAGGTCCGCAGGTGATGAAAGGCTACTGGAACCGTCCCGACGAAACCGCGAAGGTGCTCGACGACGACGGCTGGCTCGCGACAGGCGATATCGGCGTGATGGATTCGCGCGGCTATATCCGGCTGATCGACCGCAAGAAAGACATGATTCTTGTGTCGGGTTTTAATGTGTATCCGAACGAGATCGAGGACGTGATCGCGATGCACCCCGACGTGCGCGAAGTGGCCGCGATCGGTATTCCCGACGTCGCACAGGGCGAGCGCGTGAAAGTCTTCGTCGTGCGACGCAACCCTTCGCTCACCGAGGAACAGGTGATCGCGCATTGCCGCAAGAATCTCACAGGCTACAAGGTGCCGAAGGTCGTCGAGTTCCGCGACGAGCTTCCGCAAACGAATGTCGGCAAGATCCTGCGGCGCGAGCTGCGCGATCAGGAGCTGGCAAAGCAGACAACCTCGTGACGGTTTCGCGCGCCTGACCGCGTAGCAATGGCGAAGCCTTCCGCGCTTTTGGGAGCGATTGATGCGTCACCCGGAGTTTGTGGGAAAGCGTTCGCGCTACCGGTTCAGTCGTCGCTGGCGTGCTGGCTCGCGCTGGATATCGCTAATCGTCGCGCAGATGGTTTGCGTGTTGATCGCGGGGGCAGCCGCCGCGCAGAACGATGCGTCCGCGCTCGCCGCGCATGTCGCCCCGCAGGTCACGCTGGGCGCCAGTGAGGCCGTCGCGAATGCCGCGAAGCTGCCGCTCGAGCAGCAGGTCAAATGGCTGCGCAACGCCGCGCAAAGCGGCGCGCTCGAACAGATGGACGACGCGCAGCTCGTCGCGCTGTTCGAATCGTTCGATCCACTCACGCTGCCGCGCTATATCGAGGAAGGACCGAACGGCTACCCGTCGTACGAGTTCACGATGCTGCGCCAGGAGCGCATTCGCGGCATCTGGCCGCGCCGGCCCGATCACATGCTCGTGCGGCTCACGCGCGAGCCGCTGCGCATCTACGGCCGGTGGCTGCCCGACGGCCCCCATGCGGGCCAGGAAATCATCTACGACGCGTCGAAGCGCGCCGACGAGATGTACGGCCATCTCGGCGGCATCTTCAACATCATCCCGCTGTGGACATCGATCAACGGCACGCTGGCGCGCTCGCAATCGAACCATCAGGTGCGCGATCTCGGCACCGAATTCATCGCGCAGCAGTTTCTCGACGAAGGCAAAAAATTCGCAAATGTGGGCATCACACGGCCTGCGGAGATCGACGTGCGAACCATCGACGGCGTGCGCGTTATTGCCTTCACGTACGAAACGCCCACGGGCCAGCCGGAGTACTACGCGAAAAAGGAAGTGCTCGGCCTCGATCTGCGGCACCCGTATTTCCGGATGGCCGAATCGTACGGCAACGATGGACAGATTTTCGAACGCATCGTGTTCCTGACGATCACGCCGAAAACCTTCGACGACATGGCGTTCGATCCAAAAAACCCCGAGTACCGGTTCTGATCAGGTCGTCAGCGCGAACGCGACCGACGCGCGCTGCGGCACGCTGCGCGCGTGCGTGATCGGCGCGGCGGGTGGCAGCGCGAGCCGCGCGAGTACGAAGAAATCAGCGGCGCGCGTGACACCGACGAGCGTCAGCCGTCCGCCCGAGCGCATTACGCGCGGCGCGAGCGTGTCGTACCAGAGGGCGGCGATATCGGCGTGCGGCGTGGCGCTCACGTCGAAAACGGGCAGACGCATGCGCGCGGCGTGATCGCTCAGCGCCGTGGATTCGGGCAGCGCCGTGTCGATCAGCGCGAGGTCGGCGCGCATCCCGTCCAGATGCAGCCACGGCACGCTGAAAGCCGGTGCCGCCGACAGCCATGCGCCCGTTGCGATGAATGTGCGCCGCCGCATGTCATGCCCTCACGCTCATGGTTCACGTATATCCGCGCCAGTTGCGAAACGCCTTTGGCCAGATGCCCTGCTTGCCCGGCGACAGAATCCCCGCCGGATCGAGCGCGTCCTTGATTGCCTCCGACAGCCGCAGCATGGCGCCGTCGTTGAAGTTGTAGCGCGCCGCCGCGAAGTCCATGTAGACGAGATGCGAGCGGTACTCGCCGTAACCCGCGCCGTGCGCGTCGCTCATCCACGCGCGCAGCAGATCGGCGGCCTGTTCGCTCTGCCGCGCATCGCTTTTATCGAAGATCGCCGCGGCGATGTGATGCAGATGCCGCTCGCCCGATGTGAAGCCGCCGTAGTAGTCGAAGCCGTATTCGTTGGCGCGCGCTTTGGCCATCGAATACTGGCGCATCGCGTCGCGGCCCGTCGCCGGACAGACGGGCGAAAAGTCGACATGCGCGCCGCTGCCGCCACGCCAGTCGAGCATGCGGAACGCCGTCATGCCCGGAATGCCGGCGAGGTTGCGATCGCCGCCCCCTTCCGGCTCGGCGCTGCCGTCATAGGTCTTCGACAGCATCCGCGCACCCGGAATGCGGCCAAACGCGCGCCGCACGATCGCTTCTTGCGCGTCGATCACTTCGCGCTCGCCGTAGAGCGCGTAATGCAGATTCCAGCGGCCGATTTTCAGCGCCTCGGTCATCGACGCGATCGCGCTCTCCGGCATCACGCCCTTGCCCTGATACCACTGCGAGCGCGGCCCGATGCCCGCCGCGCGCCGCAGCGCGCCTTCGATCACCGCCTGGTTGCCGATCGTGCCGTTTAGCCGCAACGGCCGCAACGTCTCGACGACCGCATCCAGATCGTCGTCGCGCTGAAACTGGATCTCGCCCAGCAGATACGCGCTCGGCGCAGGCATCAGCCAGACGCCCATCTTCGTGACGATGCCGTAGTTCGACTGCATGAACATCGGATCGAACGACGGCCCGTAGCCATACCTGAACGCCTGCCACGACGTGCCGATCTCGATCCCGCCCATGCCCGTGCGCACGAGATCGCCATTCGCGAGCACCACTTCCATCCCGCACTGCGCCGCCGCGTGATCGCCGTAGGCCGTCGTGCCGAAGCCGCGTTCGAGCGTGTTGCCGACGATGCTGCCCCAGCCCGCCGCGGGCGGATCGACCCACAGCTTGTAGCCGCGCTCGCGCAGATAATGATGCAGATCGAAGTAGCTGACGCCGGGTTCGACGAGCGCATAGGCGAGTTGCTCGTCGACGGCGAGAATTTTATTCATCCGCTGCAGATCCAGCACCACCGATCCGGGCAAACGCGGCGCCGCGCCGCCGTATGCGAAGTTGCGTCCTGTGGACACCGTCCAGAGCGGAATGCGGTACTCGTTCGCGACGCGCAAGATCGCGCGGATCTCATCGACGCTCGCGGGCAGCAGCACCGCCGACGGCACGAACGATGCCGCCAGCGAGCCCGGTGCGAACGGATCGGCATAAGGCGCAAGGCTTGCCGGCGACGACGCGACCTGGGTCGCGCCGACGATCGCCTCGAAGGCGGCGAGCGCGCGGTCGAACGTCGCGGCGGAAATGTCCGGCGGCAGGATGCGTGTCAAGGTGTCCTCTCGTCGTGTCGAAGCGGTATCGGCTGACTGGGTTGCTGGCTGTAGTTCGTTAGAGTTTGTTCGTTACTGGCAGTCGACGAAAGGCGTTCGCGCGACACGCATCGCGCACGATCAACGCCGATGCCCACCGCCCATGCCACCCATGCCTCCCCATGTGTGCCCGCCACCCCAGCCGTGCATGCCACCCGCTCCGTGGAATCCGCCGCCCTGCCGCCCCCAATGCACGTGGTTCATGTGATGGAAATGATGGAAGCGGTCGACGAACACGAACGACGCGCCAAAGCCCACGGCGACAGGCGGCCCCCAATACCACGGGTCATAGTAAGGATAGGCGGGAATCGGATAGACGACGGCGGCCGCGTCGCCGCCCTGCTGGATTTGCCATGTCCCATCCGGCTGCTGGCAAGCAAGCCCGCTGATCTGCTGCATCGTGCCGTCGATCTCCGCCTGGCCGACGATGTTGCGGCATGTCATCTGATCGTTGAGCGGCTCTTGCGCGGCAACGGGCGGTGAAGCCAGCACCGCGCATCCGGCGCACACGCACAGCGTCGCGCCGAGTCCAAACAAAGTACGCATGATGTGTCCTGCCCGACGGTGCGGTGTCGCGGCACGTTCGCGTGCCGTCGCCGTGAAGACGCCATCGATTCGCCTTGCAGGACGCGCGGCCAGTGGCCGCTGCAGATTCGCCGGGAGCGAAAAATCACGCGCCTGCACAACTTAAACGCTTGTACACAAGGCGCTATTCCTGTTGCGCGGGAAGCGGCGGCGCACATCGTGTTACACGATGTTTCCGCCGTCTGAAAAGACGACGCGGCGCGACGATTACTGCCACGTCTCCGGACGGCCGCCGAGTTCGCCGCACACTTCGATCGCGATCGAGCGCAGCTTGTCTTCCTCGATCGGGCCGGACAGCGCGTAACCCATGTGGTCGCTGATCCAGTAGAAGGTGCGCCGGTTGCCGTCGCGGAACAGCCGGAACGCGGTCTCGTCCTTCGGGATGCCCGTCACGTAGAGCGTGAGCCGCGCGCCGCCCTGGTTCTCGTACATGAATTGCGCGGCAGGTCCCGCCTCGCCCGGCAACAGCCGACCGCCGACGAGCGTATAGCCGTACTCCTGCAGCGACGGCACGGACAGGTGGCGGTTCAGGCGCTTCGACAGCCAGTTGATCAGATGCTCTTCCTCGGCGGCCGCCACCTCGACGGGATGACGGCGCTCCGGCGTGTAGACGGCATACGCGATATCCGCGCGCCGCGCGAACGACATCACGTCGCCATTGCCGCCGCCCCCAAGGCGCGGCACGAGCGGGCCGAGCGCGAGCGCCAGCCCCGCGCCAACCGCGAGCCAGCACGCGGCGACGGCCACGCGGCGCCACCACGGAATGCGCGCGCGCAGCACGATGAACGGCGGCTCCTCGCGTTCGGGCGCGCCGCACAGCGCCTGCAGCGCGGCCTTCTGCGCGCGCCACGACGCGACCTGCGCGGCCGCCTGCGGGTCGCGCGCCAGATGCTCGCGCACGGCGGCGCGCTCGCCCTCGGGCAACTCGCTGTCGACGAATGCCGACAGCGCGCGCAGATCTGGCGCGTTCGCGGAACCGGTAGTGTTTTCGTCGTTGTTCATTGCGCGCTTCTCACCTGGCCTTCACCACTTTCAGCGACGGCGACTTATGAACGGGCCCTTCCGTCAACAGTGCCCGCATATGCTCACGGGCGCGAGACAGCCGCGACATCACCGTGCCGATCGGCACGCCGAGCGCCACGGACGCCTCCTGATAGCTCAACTCCTCCACGCAAACCAGCAACATCACCTCGCGCTGCTCGACGGGCAGACAATAAAGCGCGCGCTGCACATCGCGCAACACCAGACCGTCGACTTCGCCGCGCGGCGCTTCGAGATTGCGCCAGGGCGCGCTCTCGTCGTCGACGGCGATTTCGCGGCGCACCCGCAGCTGGTCGATATACAGATGCCGCAGGATCGTCAGCAGCCACGCGCGCAGATTGCTGTCGGGGCGAAAGCCCTTCCAGCGCGCGAGCGCGCGCTCGGCCGTATCCTGAACCAGATCGTCCGCCCAAGCTGGGTCACCCGTCAGCGCGCGCGCATAGCGCCGCAACTGCGGGAGCCACGAAATCACTTCCGCTTCGAAGTTCACCCGGCGCAAGCTGTCATGCGAGCACAGGCATCGTCAATAGCCGCCACTGCTGCCGCTCGATCCGCTGCTGCTCCCACCCGACGGACTCATTTCGCCCGTGGATTGACACGCGGTCAGCGAGAGGGATGCCACCCCGAGCGCGAGCACGACGAATACAGCCGATACCAGTCTGGACACTTTCATGTAGAACCTCCTGCACGGCGGGGCGCGACGTATCGCATAGCCATGCGTTGAACCGGCGGCACGCACGCGACCGACAGATGACGCGACGCCGGTGACCCATTGGACAGTTGAGGAAACCTTCTGCAAAGACGGACGCTCATTTCCGACGCGTGCTACTGACACTTCCGTCTTTCCTTCTCACGGCATCGCGCCTTTTGTGCGATGCCTGACCGATAAACGCTCGTGGCGGGCGTTTTATTCCGCGGCATTCGCGAATGGCGACATCTTTCGTCTGGCGCGAGCGTGCGTATCGACGCCGTCTCGCGCCCTCAACCGCCCGTGAACGTTGGCTGGCACGCATAGCGCCGCATGATTTGGTAACTCAGCGTTACACTTGATCTTTAAAGGATGCTTCCGCGCCCACAAGTGGTTATAGTGGGCGTCAACCCCGTTCGACGTTTGGAACCCATCATGTCGCCATAAAGCGACAACGGGTAAAATCACGGCGAACAACCGTTTCTCTACACACAATTGTCCATGCCTTCCGCAGAATCGCATCCGCAAAACGACTTTATGAACGCAGCGCGCAAAGAACGTAAGCGCGTTGAGATTTACCTCGTCAACGGCATTCGCCTGACGGGCTGCATTGAGTCGTTCGACCAGTATCTGGTGATGCTGCGCACGCCCGTCGGGCTGCAAGGCATCTACAAGCGCGCCATTTCCACGATCCAGCTGGACACGGGCACGCGCCCCGCGCCGCGCGCAGGACGGCCGTCGCATGGCGAGCATTCGGCACGCGGCCCGCACGGCTCGCGTGAGCATCGCGAGCCCCGGGAACCGCGCGAGCCGCGTGAGTCGTATGGCGCGTCGCAAGGGCCGTCGGACCGGTCTTCGTCGTCGGACGCTCCCGTGGTCGTCACCCGCCGCAGGCGTCTGTACGGCGCGGGCAACAATGGTAACGATCAGGGTAATAACAACGGCGGCGGCAGCACTGAATAAGCCCGAATAAGCCCAACAGGCTTCACCGCAGAATGCGGCGCGCGCCCAGCGCGCCTGCACTGCAACACGGGCAGCTGGCTAGCCGGGACGACTGGCCAGTTGCTTGAGCATCCTCTCGATCCGCACGCCCTGTTGGGCAGTCAGTTCATACCCGCACTTCACTTCGAGCACCCGTCGCTGCCAGTAGCGGGCATTCAGCAGATGCACCATCGGCTGACGCATTGCCCACTCCAGATGCTCCAGTTCCGATTCGACAACATGTGACGCGTTCAAGCGCTGTCCGCTGCCATATCCGTTCGGTTGCATGGTCGCCCTCGTAAGCCATCTGCGCCCGGCGCTTTCGTGTGCGCCGGCGTCGTGTGACACCCTTATAACGAACGATCCCGCGAGAAATTCCATTGGCCTGCATGGAACCTACAACATGCTTTCGCAATCTTCAACCTGAGTTGCTGGTCCGCGTGCGATTCGCGCGGCGTTGTGTGCGTTCTATGTGCGTTTGGCCTATGCCATTGGCCTCGGCGGCTGCGATGGCCCGATTGCGTTATGCTGACTTCAATCTACGTAGCGGAGCCTGTCATGTCCACTTCGAAACACCCCGCCCCGAAGGCGCCCGACAAACATCCGTCCAGCGACGAACGTCTCGACGAGGCGCTCGACGAGACCTTTCCCGCCAGCGACCCGATCGCGGTCGATCCCGACGAGGACGACGACGATAACCGTCAAGGCAAGCAGAAGAAGTCGCGCTGAGGAAGACAGTTGCGAGGCGAGATGTACCATCCGCGCGGACGCTATGCGCACGCGGGATGGATAAAGCCGGCCGTGTGACCGACGACGAAGAGCGTGCCGTGCGCGGATGCACGGTTCACGTTGCTATCGCCGCCTACGTCGACGCAAACGCCTCGCGGCGGCGCAGACGAACGAACCCACGCATGATCAGATGCGCAGCGTGGGTCTGGTCAAACACGCATGGCGAGCCGCGAAGCCATCGAAGGCCAGCGCGGCTCTTGCAACGTCAGCGCACCGCCAAGCCGCTTTCGAGCTGACGCTGCAGATCGCGCACCTGGCGCTGCGCCGCGCGCAACTGCTCCTGCGACTGCGCCTTCTGCTGCGCAAGCGCCGTAGCTTCCGCACGGGTCTGCTGCTGCATGCTGTTGACGATGGTCTGCTGCTCGTGCGCGATGTTCAGGTCGGCCTGCAGACGGCTCGCGCGTTCCTGCGAAAGCGCGACGAGGCGATCCGTGTACGCCTTCTGCGCTTCGAGCTTGGTGCGGCGGATTTCGACATCGGACAGCTGCGCCGTCTGACGCGCGAAGTCGCGGTAGATCAGCTCGGCGCGCGCTTCATCCTGCGTCTTGATCACGCGCCATAAGTTCTTCTGCTGGAAGAGCGCGACGTAGTACGTCATGTCCTTGCCATAGAACAACAGGCTTGCCCCGTAGCTGCCGTTGTAGGTCGTGCGCAACTCGGTGATATCGGCGCCGTGAATCTTCTGTTGCAGTTCCGCGACATTGCCTGTCGCCGATTGCTTCGCCTCATCCGGCGTGAGCGCAATCGTTTGACTGTCCGCAGTGACGGGAGCAGCAGCAGGCGTCGTCTGCGCAGCGATCACACCCGCTGCGTCGTTCGTGCCGTTACTGGCAGAACTCTGCGCGTAGACCCCTTGAACGCCCCCGAAAACGATCATTGCCGACATCACGATGTGTCGAACTTTCGACTTCTGGTCCATGTAATTTCTGCTCGTGTCGTGTTTTAGTTTTGCAAAACCGTTCAATTATTACTCACTTTCACGCGTTGCGGGTTCCTCGTCGAAAATTTGGTACTTACGCATCTTTTCCCACAGCACCTTGCGGCTGATGCCGACGTATTACGCCGTTTCCTGGCGGCGCCAGCTGTTCGCATCGAGCGGCGCGAGCACGCGGTTGCAACCGGCCATATCCCACTTGCTGCGATCGACGCGCACTTCCGCCGCGCTCTCGGCAGGCACGGGCTGATTGCTGCGCGCAACCGCAAGCAGCCGGTACAGGTGCGCCGCATCCTACGCGCCGATCTGCCGCACCGTCACGCCGATCCGTTCGACCAGGTTGCGCAGCTCGCGCACGTTGCCGCAGGAGTACGTGTCGGCGACGGCGTCCGCGAGCCAGTACGGAATATCCGATAGCGACGCGAGCCGCTCGGCCGCGACCACGGGCGCGATAACGTCACCTATCTCGCGGCGCATGGCGCGCTGCCCATCGGCAGTGAAGGCATGAGCGCGAAGATCGACGCGTCGCACTATCGCGGCAATCCGAAGGACAACTCCGGCTTGCCTTCGTATCAGTTGAACTGACTCATGCGTCGTTACCAGAACATGCACCAATTAGAGCATTCACTATCAAACGGGGCGAATACTTTCACGTATTCTGCCCTCTCCCATGCATCGAAAGACAGGTATGGCGCCGCCTCGCATCAGCACTCACACGGCGCCGCGCGACATTCATCGCGACGATTTTCAACAAGGAGGACGACAATGACATCACTCACCCGGCGCCCGCGCTTTGCGCTCGGCACTATGTTGAAGCAGGCTGTCGTGGCCGGCGCGCTGCTCGCGGGCGCCGTCACGGCATTCGCACAATCCGACACGCCTGTCGGAACATGGCAAACCATCGACGATCATACGGGCCAGCCCAAAGCACTCGTGCAGATCACGCAGGACGGGAACGGCAGGCTGAGCGGCAAGGTCATCAAAGGGCTCGGCCCGAACGATCAGCCAGATCGCCGCTGCACCGCCTGCACGGACGCGCGCAAAGATCAGCCGATTCTCGGCATGACGATCATCGACGATATGAAAAAGGACGGCGAAGGCTGGGACGGCGGGCAGATTCTCGACCCGGAGAACGGCAAGCTCTACAAATGCAAGATGCACGTCGAAGACGGCGGACAGAAGCTGGTGGTGCGCGGGTACATTGGCGTATCGCTGCTGGGGCGTTCGCAGACGTGGGTTCGCCAGAACTGAGGTTGTCGCGCGGTGCTCGCTTTTCGGCGAGCGCCGCAGCAGGACGTAAAAAAGCCGGTCTGGCGTTTAGTGTCGCCAGACCGGCTTTTTGTTGTCGCGTGCGCTCAATTCGTTCGATCCGTCATGCCGCGTTCTTGAAAGGACTGGTGTAGTCGAACACCAGCGGCGCCGCGGGCACGACAGACGGCGGCGTGAACAGCGGCGTGGCGGGCACGGGCGGCTGCGCGGCATCGTTCGCGCCTGCGGACACGTTCGGCGCGTGGGTGCGCATGCGGGACTCCATCGTGTTGCACAATTCGCCACTTGCGTCGCCGAACAACTGGTCCATCACACGTTGCAATACACCAGCCTGATGCCACGCCTTGAAACGGCGGTGACAGGTTTGATATGACGGGTATTTGCGCGGCATGGCGGACCAGGTAGCGCCGCTGTAGATCACCCAGAGCACGCCGTTGAGCACGGAGCGGGTGTTGGCAAGCGGCCGGCCGCGCAGTTCGGAACGCGGTCGCAGTTCCGGTAGCAGCGGCGCGATGCGCTGCCATTCTTCATCACTAATATCGCGATAGGGGGTCATGGGATCTCCATTCGTCAAGAGTATTTCGACGATATAGAGTCGCCCCACTACCGAATATCAGACCAATCCGAATCTTGAAAATACACCGCCGGCCGCTGCAGCATGGTTCCGCGCGTATCGCGCTATCCCAAACGGGGCGGCCGCAGGCGGGAATTTGATTAGGTTAGCGATGTATCGACGATTCGTCGCGGCGTATCCAGATATTCCTGCGACTGCATCTCGACGATACGCGAAACCGTGCGCGTGAACTCGTTGGCCATCGGCCCTTCTGTGTAGAGTTCTTCGGGCGGCACGGCGGCCGACATCAGCAGCTTGACCTTGTGATCGTAGAACACGTCGATCAGCCACGTGAAACGACGCGCTTCGGACTGCATACGAGGCGTCATCTGCGGAATGCCGGACAGTATCACCGCGTGGAAGCGGCTCGCCAGTTCGAGGTAGTCGTTTTGCGAGCGCGGGCCGCCACACAGCGTCGCGAAATCAAACCAGACGACGCCGTCCGCGCGGCGCAGCGCCTTCAGCTCGCGCTTCTCGATACGCAGCAGCGGGCTTTCGTCGGGCACGGCGGCGAGCTTGCCGAATGCGTCGCGCAGGGCTTTATCGGAGGCGGCGCCGAGCGGCGTGTGATACACCTCGACCTGCGACAGCGTGCGCCGCCGGTAATCAACGCCAGCATCGACGTTGATCACGTCGAGCTTGCTCTTGATCAGTTCGATAGCTGGCAGCAGACGGTCGCGATGCAAACCATCGGGATAAAGCAGATCGGGATCGTAGTTGGACGTCATCACGAACTGCACGCCGTTCGTGAACAGACGATCCAGCAGCCGGTACAGGATCATCGCGTCCGCGATATCCGATACGTGGAATTCGTCGAAGCAGATCAGCCGATAACGCTTCGCGATGCGCCGCGCGAGTTCGTCGAGCGGATCGGCCTGCCCTTTCAGTTCTTCGAGCTCGCGATGCACTTCTCGCATGAACTCGTGAAAATGCAGACGCGTCTTACGCACGAGCGGCACGACTGCGTAAAAGCTGTCCATCAGGAAGCTCTTTCCGCGCCCTACGCCACCCCACATATAGACACCCTTCGGCAGATCAGGGTGCATGATCAGCTTCATAAAGGCGTTCGGACGACGTGCCTTATACGCAGCCCACTCTTCATAGCACTGTTGCAGACGATCGACGGCCGCGCGTTGGGCCGGATCAGACTCGTATCCCCGGGTCTGCAATTCCTGTTCGTAGTATTCGGTGACGTTCATTGTGTGAGACAGCAATGAAGAAGGCGGGAGGGATTCAACCCACCCGCCTTCGTCGTGTTTCGCTTTCAGCCCATGTTCAGCGCAATTCAGAACCGGGCAGATGCGTCTTACATGTTCAGCGCGCGCTTGTCGACGGCGAGCGCCGCTTCACGCATCACTTCAGACAGCGACGGGTGCGGATGGCAGATACGGCCGATGTCTTCCGACGCAGCCTTGAACTCCATCGCGACAACCGCTTCAGCGATCAGATCCGACGCATTCGCCGAGATGATGTGTACGCCGAGCAGTTCGTCCGTCTTCGCGTCGGCGATCATCTTGACGAAACCATCCGCCTTGTTGATGCCGAGCGCGCGACCGTTCGCCATGAACGGGAACTGGCCCGTCTTGACTTCGCGGCCTTCAGCCTTGAGTTGCTGCTCCGTCTTGCCGACCCACGCGATTTCCGGTTCCGTGTAGATGACCCACGGCACGCAGTTGTAGTCGATGTGCGGCTTCTGGCCGTCGATGATTTCAGCAACCAGCACGCCTTCGTCTTCCGCCTTGTGCGCGAGCATCGGGCCGCGCACCACGTCGCCGATTGCGTACACGTTCGGTACCGACGTCGCGCAGTGGTCGTCGACGTCGATGAAGCCGCGCTCGTTCGCCTTCAGGCCGATCGCTTCGAGGCCGAGGTTGTCGGTGTTCGGCACGCGGCCGATCGACACGATCAGGCGGTCCGCGTCGAGCGTCTTCGCGTTGCCGTCCTTGTCCGTGTACGAGATCGACACGCTGTTGTCGCTTGCCTTCACTTCACCGACCTTCACGCCGACGTGAATATCGAGGCCCTGCTTCTTGAACTGCTTCGCAGCTTCCTTCGCGAGCGCCTGGTCGGCGGCGCCGAGGAATTCGGGCAGCGCTTCGAGCACGGTGACTTCCGAGCCCAGGCGGCGCCACACCGAGCCCAGTTCGAGGCCGATCACGCCCGCGCCGATCACGGCGAGCTTCTTCGGCACTTCGGTGAACGACAGCGCGCCTTCGTTATCCGCGACGATCTTGTTGTCGACGGGGACGTTCGGCAGGTGACGCGCCTTCGAGCCCGTCGCGATGATCACGTTCTTCGCCGTGACCACTTCCGTTTCGCCTTCGCCCGACACTTCGATCTGCACACCGGCGTCCGTCTTGCCCGTGAACTTGCCATGACCCTTGAGCCACGTGATCTTGTTCTTGCGGAACAGGAACTCGATGCCCTTCGTCATTTTTTCGACGATGCCTTCCTTGCGGGCCAGCATCTTCGCGATATCAACCTTCACGTTCTCCACGCTGATACCGTGGTCCGCGAGGTGATGCGACGCGTTTTCGAACTCTTCCGACGAAGCCAGCAACGCCTTCGACGGAATGCAGCCCACGTTCAGGCACGTGCCGCCCAGCTTCAGGGCGCCGGCCGGGTTCTTCCACTTTTCGATACAGGCAACCGTCTTGCCGAGTTGCGCAGCGCGAATGGCCGCGATGTAGCCGCCGGGACCGGCACCGATCACGACGACGTCAAATTCTTTGGACATGACTATCCTTTTTGGCTAACCGACGCGGCCGCGCTTCGCGGCGCGCGTGGCTTCAGATACTGCGGAAATGCGAGAGACACCTGATGCAGATATGGCGACGGCGGCGCACGACTTCAAGCCGCGCGGCCGCCGCGCATCCTGCATTACAGGTCGAGCAGCAGACGCGCCGGATCTTCCAGCGCGTCCTTCATCGCGACCAGCGACAGCACGGCTTCGCGGCCGTCGATGATACGGTGGTCGTACGACAGCGCCAGATAGTTCATCGGGCGGATCACGATCTGGCCGTTTTCGACCACTGCGCGTTCCTTCGTCGCGTGAACGCCGAGGATCGCCGATTGCGGCGGGTTGATGATGGGGGTCGACAGCATCGAGCCGAACACGCCGCCGTTCGAGATCGAGAACGTACCGCCCGTCATTTCTTCGATCGACAGCTTGCCGTCCTTCGCCTTCTGGCCGAATTCGGCGATCTTCTTCTCGATGTCCGCAAGGCTCATCTGGTCTGCGTTGCGCAGGATCGGCACCACGAGGCCACGCGGCGAGCCAACAGCGATACCGATGTCGAAGTAGCCGTGATAGACGATGTCGTTACCGTCGATCGACGCGTTCACCAGCGGGAACTTCTTCAGCGCGTGGACAGCCGCCTTCACGAAGAACGACATGAAGCCGAGCTTCACGCCATGTTCCTTCTCGAACCTGTCCTTGTACTTGTTGCGCAGGTCCATGACGGGAGCCATGTTCACTTCGTTGAACGTCGTGAGGATGGCGTTGGTTTGCTGCGACTCGAGCAGACGCTCGGCGATACGCGCGCGCAGACGCGACATCGGCACGCGCTGTTCCGGACGGTCCTTAAGCCACTGGTCGGCCGATGCCGGCGCGCCCACTTGCGGCAGGGCCGGCTTGGCAGCGCGAGCGGGCGCTGCTGCCGGTGCCGGCGCAGCCTTGGCAGCCGGTGCGCCTGCGGCGACGGCGTCCTGCTTCGTGATGCGGCCATCGCGGCCCGTGCCGGCGACGTCGCCCGCAGCAACGCCCTTCTCGGCCAGAATCTTCGTCGCAGCCGGCGATGCCGTGGTGCTTGCGCCTGCCACAGCGGCAGCCTGTGCCGGTGCAGCCGCGGCTGCCGGCTCAGCTTGCGGAGCCGGCTTGACTTCGGCTTCGACAGCCGCTTCGCCCGCCTTGCCTTCCGTGTCGATCTTCGCGATCACTTCGTCGGCGACCACGATATCGCCGTCGTTCTTGATGACTTGCGCGAGCACGCCTGCCGACGGAGCCGGCACTTCGAGCACGACCTTGTCGGTTTCGATTTCGATCAGGATTTCGTCCTGGGCGACAGCTTCGCCCGGCTTCTTCTTCCACTGCAGCATCGTGGCTTCCGAGACCGACTCGGACAGCTGGGGGACCTTGACTTCAACAATAGCCATTTGATTTCTCTGAATACGTATCGGATGACAACGAACCTTGTGCGAGCCGCGTCCGATATTTGCGCGTAGAGACGCGCTTACATGGGATGTTTCCGACGCGGGGCGGGAAAGCGCTCAGCGCTTTCCCGGTTCGCTCTCTGTGGTTATTTAACGATGGACGCGCCTTTCAGACGGCCAAACGCGCCTTCGATCAGCGCCTTCTGCTGCTCGTAGTGCTTCGCGTAGTAGCCGACAGCGGGCGAAGCCGAAGCGGGACGGCCGCTGTATGCCAGCTTCTGTCCTTCCTTCATGCCTTCGCGCAGGTGATGTTCGATGTAGAACCACGGGCCCTGATTCTGCGGCTCGTCCTGCACCCACACCACTTCGGTTGCGTTGTCGTACTTCTTCAGTTCGGATTCGAACTGCTTGTGCGCGAACGGATAGAGCTGTTCGATACGCACGATCGCGACGTCTTGTGCCTTCGCTTCGCGGCGATGCGCGAGCAGGTCGTAGTACACGCGGCCCGAGCAGACCAGCACGCGCTTGACCTTCTTGGCGTCGATCGAATCGTCCGTTTCGCTGAGAACCGGCTGGAACGAGCCCTTCGCGAGTTCCGACAGATCCGACACGGCTTCCTTGTGACGCAGCAGCGACTTCGGCGTGAAGACGACGAGCGGCTTGCGGAACAGACGGATCATCTGGCGGCGCAGCAGGTGGAAAACCTGTGCCGGCGTGGTCGGTTGAACGACCTGCATGTTGTGATCTGCGCACAGTTGCAGGAAGCGTTCGATACGCGCCGACGAGTGCTCCGGACCCTGGCCTTCGTAGCCGTGCGGCAGCAGCATCGTCAGGCCCGACACGCGGCCCCACTTCACTTCGCCCGACGAGATGAACTGGTCGATCACGACCTGCGCGCCGTTCACGAAGTCGCCGAACTGCGCTTCCCACGCGACGAACGTGTTCGGCTCAGCCGTCGAGTAGCCGTATTCGAAGCCGAGCACGGCTTCCTCGGACAGCACCGAGTCGATCACCGTGAACTTCGCCTGACCTTCGGCGATGTTCTGCAGCGGCACGTACGTGCCGTCGTTCCAGCGTTCGCGGTTCTGGTCGTGCAGCACCGCGTGACGGTGCGTGAACGTGCCACGGCCCGAGTCCTGACCCGTCAGGCGCACGGCATAGCCCGATGCGACCAGCGACGCGAATGCCAGATGCTCGCCCATGCCCCAGTCGAGTTGCGCTTCGCCACGGCCCATTGCACGGCGGTCGTTGATCACGCGCTCGACGAGCGGGTGAACCTTGAAGCCTTCGGGGATCGTCGTGATGCGCTCGGCGAGACGCTTGAGTTCGGCGAGCGGCACGGCGGTGTCCGCTGCGTCCGTCCACTTGCGGTTCAGGAACGGAACCCAGTCGACGGCGTACTTGCTCTTGTAGTTCGACAGGACCGGGTCGACCGTGTGGTGGCCTTCGTCCATCGCCTTGCGGAATGCCTTGATGAATTCATCGCCCTGATCGGCGGTGATGACGCCTTGCTGCACCAGCTTTTCCGCGTACAGCGCGCGGGTGCCGGGATGCTTGGCGATCGTCTTGTACATCAGCGGCTGCGTGACGGCGGGCGTGTCCTGCTCGTTGTGACCCAGCTTGCGGAAGCAGATGATGTCGATCACGACATCCTTGTGGAACTGCATCCGGAAGTCGATGGCCAGCTGCGTGGCCAGCACGACCGCTTCGGGATCGTCGCCGTTCACGTGCAGCACGGGCGCTTCGATCATCTTGACGACGTCCGAGCAGTACAAAGTCGAGCGTGCGTCGCGCGGGTCGGACGTGGTGAAGCCGATCTGGTTGTTGATGACGATGTGCAGCGTGCCGTGCGTGCCGTAACCGCGCGTTTGCGCGAGGTTCAGCGTTTCCATCACGACGCCCTGACCTGCGAAGGCGGCATCGCCGTGGATCTGCACGGGCAGCACTTGCAGGCCGTTCTCGTCGCCGCGACGGTCCATACGGGCCTTCGCCGAGCCTTCGACCACCGGGTTGACGATTTCGAGGTGCGACGGGTTGAACGCGAGCGACAGGTGAACCGGGCCGCCTTCCGTTGCGACGTCCGACGAGAAGCCCTTGTGGTACTTCACATCGCCTGCGGGCAGATCGTCGACGTGCTTGCCTTCGAATTCGGCGAACAGGTCAGCGGGCATCTTGCCCAGCGTGTTGACCAGCACGTTCAGACGGCCGCGGTGCGCCATGCCGATGACGATTTCCTGCACGCCGCTCTTGCCTGCGTGATGCACGACTTCGTCCATCGACGCGATGAAGCTTTCGCCGCCTTCCAGCGAGAAGCGCTTCTGACCGACGTACTTCGTGTGCAGGAAGCGCTCGAGGCCTTCTGCTGCCGTCAGACGGTTCAGGATGTGCTTTTTCTTGTCAGCCGTGAAGTTCGGCGTGGAGCGGATCGATTCGAGACGTTCCTTCCACCAGCGCTTCTGTTCCGGGTCGCTCAGGTACATGTACTCGGCGCCGATCGTGCCGCAGTACGTGTCGCGCAACGCCTTGACGATGTCCCGCAGCGAAGCCTGCTCGAAACCGAAGTACAGGTTGTTCGTGTTGAACGTCTGGTCCATGTCGGCTTCGGTGAAGTCGTAGAACGCAGGTTCAAGCTCGGGAATGTTCGGACGTTCGCGGCGCTTCAGCGGATCGAGGTTAGCCCACTGCGAGCCGAGGAAGCGATATGCGCCAATGAGGGACTGCACATAGACTTGCTTACGCGCGGTGGTGAGATCCTCACCACCCGTGCGCGGCAGGAAGGCATTCGCCTTTGCGCGCTGAGCAAATGATTCGACGATCGGGCCATGGGCCACGTCGTTGGCACTGGTGCCATCCGATGCAGGAACGTTCTGCAGAGCGTCGAAATAGTTGCGCCAGGTCTCGGGCACTGACGCGGGATTGTCGAGATATGCTTCGTACAACTCTTCTACGTACGGAGCATTGCCGCCGAACAGATACGAGTTCGACTGGAATTGCTTCATCATTTTACGCTCACCTTTCTTCGAGCTTCTCGAGAAATAGCGGGTTACTGAACCTTCCGCGACACGGCCTGACCGTTTAGCGGATTGCGCGAATCAAGTCTTGCTTGGAAGGACCTAAACTTGCACTCGCGGGAGCATAGCACATAACCCATAGTTGACATAGGACAGGTCTCAACTGGAAAGCCCGTGCTACGGGGCTTTGCGGCAAGTTTTATGCTTGCGTAACAGTGTTTGCGGCACTGCAGAAGAATACTTTAGGCGCTTATAGGAAGCTCTGCAGCGAAACGCGCAACGCCAATGCAAAAAGCCGCCCGAGGGCGGCTTTTTGCTGAGACTTTCGCGAGGCTTCGCGCGATCAGTCGACGGCTGCTTCGCGGCTTGCGCGGCGGCGCTCGTGTTCCTTCAGATGGCGCTTGCGCAGACGGATGCTTTGCGGCGTCACTTCAACGAGTTCGTCTTCGTCGATGAATTCGACCGCGTATTCCAGCGACATCTGGATCGCCGGCACGAGGCGCACGGCTTCGTCAGTACCCGACGCACGCACGTTGGTCAGCTGCTTGCCCTTGATCGGGTTCACGACGAGGTCATTGTCACGGCTGTGAATGCCGATGATCATGCCTTCGTACAGCGCGTCGCCCGGCTTCACGAACATGCGGCCGCGATCCTGCAGCTTCCACAGCGCGTAAGCGACAGCAGCGCCGTCGTCCTGCGAGATCAGCACGCCGTTGCGGCGCTCGCCGAGCGAGCCGTCCTTGACGGGCGCGTATTCGTCGAACACGTGGCTCATCAGGCCCGTGCCGCGCGTAAGCGTCAGGAATTCGCCCTGGAAACCGATCAGGCCACGCGCCGGAATGCGGTACTCGAGGCGCGTACGGCCACGGCCGTCCGACGCCATGTCGAGCATTTCGCCCTTACGGCGGCCCAGCTCTTCCATCACGCCGCCCTGGTGCGAGTCTTCGAGGTCGACCGTCAGCAGTTCGTACGGCTCGTGCTTCACGCCGTCGACTTCATGCAGCACCACGCGCGGACGCGACACGGCCATCTCGTAGCCTTCGCGGCGCATGTTTTCGATCAGGATGGTCAGGTGCAGCTCGCCACGGCCCGACACTTCGAACACGGTTTCGTCGCCGGTGTCTTTCACGCGCAGCGCGACGTTGTGGTTCAGTTCCTTCATCAGACGGTCGCGGATCTGGCGGCTCGTGACGAACTTGCCTTCCTTGCCTGCGAGCGGCGACGAATTCACGAGGAAGTTCATCGTCAGCGTGGGTTCGTCGACGGTGATCATCGGCAGCGCTTCGGGCGCTTCCGGCGCGCAGATCGTCGCGCCGATACCCACTTCTTCGATACCGTTGATCAGCACGATGTCGCCGGCTTCGGCTTCAGCGACCTGCACGCGCTCGAGGCCTTCGAACGACAGCACCTGGTTGATCTTGCGGTTCAGGATTTCGCCTTCCGGACCGAAGCGGATCACGACCTGCTGACCCGGCTTGATACGGCCACGCGTGATGCGGCCAACGCCGATACGGCCGACATACGTCGAGTAATCCAGCGACGTGATCTGCAGTTGCAGGGGACCGTCCGGATCAGCCGGGCGAACCGGCACGTGTTCGAGAATCGCTTCGAACAGCGGACGCATCGTGCCTTCGCGCACGCTCGGGTCCAGGTCGGCATAACCGTTCAGGCCCGACGCGTAGACGATCGGGAAGTCAAGCTGGTCTTCGGATGCGCCGAGCTTGTCGAACAGGTCGAACGTCTGGTTGATCACCCAGTCGATACGCGCGCCCGGACGGTCGATCTTGTTGATCACGACGATCGGCTTCAGACCCAGCGCGAGCGCCTTTTTCGTCACGAAGCGGGTTTGCGGCATCGGGCCTTCGACGGCGTCGACGAGCAGCAGCACGGAATCGACCATCGACAGCACGCGCTCCACTTCACCGCCGAAGTCGGCGTGACCCGGGGTGTCGACGATGTTGATGTGCGTGCCTTCGTATTCGACGGCGCAGTTCTTGGCGAGAATGGTGATGCCACGCTCTTTTTCGATGTCGTTCGAATCCATCACGCGTTCAGCGATTTGCTGGTTTTCGCGGAAGGTGCCGGATTGGCGGAGCAGCTGGTCGACGAGCGTGGTTTTGCCGTGGTCGACGTGAGCGATGATGGCGATGTTGCGAAGAGCGCGGGACATAGGAACCTGGAGACGCTGGGATACGAGTGGAGTGCGCCACCTGCCCAGCCACCTTCGCCAAGCCCAAAGCGCACTTTTGGGAACCAATAAGTATAGCACGGACGAGTGAAGCTTTTCTGGTATTCCCTGATACCGGACTCCACAGTCTCAATAAAGCGACACGCAACACGCCGCGCGCAGCCGCCGCGCACTCTCCTATGACGCGAGAAAGATCCTTGCCTAAGCTGTAATAACGCTTGCCGCGTCAATTATTCGTCACTACAATCCTGCATAGTCAACCATTGCATTCGCACGAGAATCATGACCGAACCGTCCCACACGCCATCGCCCGAGGTCAGCGAATACCAGTTGGGCGAGAGCGTCGGCTATCTGATTTCCCGCGTGAAGTCGACCATGTCGAACCTCGTGACGCAGCGCACGATGGCCGAACTCGGCATCACCAGCCAGCAGGCCAGCGTGCTGTTCATGGTTGCCAGCGGCAAATGCGTGCTCGCCGCCGAACTCGCGCGGGAATACGGCATCGACGCCAGCGCCGTCACGCGGCTGATCGATCGCCTCGAAAAACGCGGCCTGCTGACGCGGGTGCGCAGCGCTGAAGACCGGCGCGCGGTGCGCCTTGCGCTGACGGCCGAAGGTCACGCGATCGCCGCGCGCATGCCGGCTGTCTTCACGAGCGTGACCGAGAAGCTGCTATCTGGCTTTTCGCCTGAGGAAACGGGATTCCTCAAAAGCCTTCTGAGACGCGTGCTGGCGAACAGCTGCGAAGTGTTCAGCGAAACCCGTGACTCGGCAAGCAATACCGATAACAAATCGTAAGAAATTAGTTGCATCGTCCATTATAGAAAAATGCCATTACACGCAAAGAGTCGAGCGATGAGATTCCTTTCCAGGCCCGCGCCCGCTTCGTCGGGACGTGCGGCCGTCGCCGCGGTCGTGGCGGCGTTTGCCCTCGCCGGCTGCGCGAACTATTTCGATCTGAAGAACGACAACAAGATTGCGTCGACCTCGCAGTTCGAAGCGTCGCAAAGCCTGCCCGCCGAAGGCGGCCAGTGGCCGACGCTCGATTGGGCCGGCCAGTTCGGCGACCCGCAGCTGCCGAAGCTGATCGCGGAAGCGCTCGAAGGCAATCCGTCGATCGCGCAGGCGCAGGCGCGCATCGCGAAGGCTTCGTCCTATATCGAATCGTCGAAGTCGGCGCTTTATCCGAAGGTCGAAGGCAGCTATTCGTGGACCCGCGAGCTGTATTCCGCCAATGCGCTGTTCCCGCCGCCCTACGGTGGGACCTGGTACAGCGAAAACAACGTGCTCGCCAGCGCTTCCTGGGATCTCGACCTGTGGGGTAAGAACCGTCAGCGGCTCGGCCAGGCCGTGTCGCAGGAAAAGGCAGCCGAAGCGGACATGCAGCAGGCGCGCGTGACGCTCGCCGCGTCGGTTGCGCGCACGTATAACTCGCTCGCGCAGTTGTATGCGCTGCGCGACATCGCCGAGCGCGAGATCAAGAATCGTCAGACGATCGGCGTCATCGCGAACGACCGCGTGAAAGCCGGCCTCGACACGAACGTCGAGCGTCAGACGGCCAATGGCAACATCGCGACGAGCCAGTCGAACCTGACGGAACTCGACGGCCAGATCACGACCACGCGCTACGAACTCGGTGCGCTGCTCGGCAAAGGGCCGGACCGCGGCCTCCAGATCGCCAAGCCAACGTTCAACCCGGGCGGCGCCGTCACGCTGCCCGACAACGTGCCCGCCGATCTCATCTCGCGCCGCCCGGACATCGTCGCGGCGCGCTGGCAGGTCGAGGCCGCGATGCACGACGTGAAGGAAGCGAAGGCCGAGTTCTTCCCGGACGTGAACCTGGCTGCCGGCTTCGGTTTCGATGCGTTCGGCTGGGGCAAATTTCTGACCTCGTCGAGCCGCCAGATCCAGTTCGGCCCAGCAATCCATCTGCCCATCTTCGACGCCGGCGCGCTGCGCTCGCAACTGAAGGGCCGCTACGCCGACTTCGACCTCGACATCGCGAACTACAACCAGACGCTCATCAACGCGCTGTCGGACGTCGCCACGCAGATTTCGTCGATCCGCTCGCTGGATCACCAGCAAGGCGACGCGCAGCGCGCACTCGACGCATCGACGAAAGCGTACGACCTCGCCGTGATCCGCTATAAGGCCGGGCTCTCGCCGCAGTTGCAGGTGTTGACGGCCGACCAGAACCGCCTTTCCGCCGAACAGACCGTGACGAACCTGAAGATGCGCCGCCGCGATCTGCAGATCGCGCTGATCAAAGCGCTCGGCGGCGGTTTCGACGCGACGCAGACGGGCCTCATCGTGCCGACGGATGCGCCCGCTTCGTCGGCCTCGGCGGCCCACGCGGCCAACTGAGCTCACAGCAAAGCAAGCACACGCACACCCGATTGCGATCCGAATAAACGATACAGACTGACAGAATCCGGAGCATATCCATGAGCACGCCCCAACAACCCGCGAACGCGCAGCCGGCCAGCAACGGCAAACGCAAGCGCATGATGACGCTGCTCGTCATCGTGATCCTGATTGCCGCGATCGCGTACGGCCTCTACTACTTCCTCGTCGCGCGCTTCCACGAAGAGACCGACGACGCGTACGTGAACGGCAACGTCGTACAGATTACGCCGCAAGTGACGGGCACCGTCATCGCCGTGAACGCGGACGACACGCAGACCGTCAAGGTCGGCGAACCGCTCGTCGTGCTCGATCCCGCGGACTCGCGCATCGCGCTGCAATCGGCGGAAGCGAATCTCGGCCAGGTCGTGCGTCAGGTGCGCGGCCTCTACGCCGACGACAGCCAGTACCAGGCGCAGGTCGCCGTGCGCCAGTCGGACCTGTCGCGCGCGCAGGACGATTTGAAGCGCCGCATGCAGGTCGCCCAGACGGGCGCCGTATCGCAGGAAGAAATCTCGCACGCACGCGATGCCGTCAAGAGCGCGCAAGCCGCGCTCGACGCGTCGCAGCAGCAGCTCGCGTCCAACCGCGCGCTGACGGCGAACACGACGATCGCGAGCCACCCGAACGTGCAGGCCGCTGCCGCCAAGGTCCGCGACGCGTATCTGAACAATGCGCGCAACACGCTGCCCGCACCCGTCACGGGCTATGTCGCGAAGCGCTCGGTGCAGGTCGGCCAGCGTGTCGCGCCGGGCAATCCGCTGATGGCGATCGTGCCGCTGAACGCCGTCTGGGTCGACGCGAACTTCAAGGAAGTGCAACTCAAGCACATGCGCATCGGCCAGCCCGTCGAACTGACGGCGGACGTGTACGGCTCGTCGGTCAAGTATCAAGGCAAGGTGGTCGGCTTCTCGGCGGGTACGGGCTCGGCGTTCTCGCTGCTGCCCGCGCAGAACGCGACGGGCAACTGGATCAAGGTCGTGCAGCGTCTGCCCGTGCGTATCGCGCTCGATCCGCAGGAACTGGAGAAGCATCCGCTGCGCATCGGCCTGTCGATGCAGGTCGAGGTGAGCATCAAGGACGACACGGGTGGCGAGCTCGGCAGCGCGGTGAACACGGTGTATCAGACCAACGTGTTCGAAAAGTACGGCGATCAGGCCGACGCAGAAATCGCCCGCATCATCACTGAAAACGCCGGCCCGAATGCAGGCCAGCCGCAGAAGGCGACGACGGGCTCGAAGGCTGCGGCCAAGCTGATGTAAGCGGTACGCATCTGCCACGCATCTGCATCAGACAAGGTTCGAACAATAGATGGCTCAGTCTCAAGCGCAAGTCCCTCACCCGCCGCTCGAGGGCGCGCAACTGGTGATCGGCACCATCGCGGTGTCGCTCGCCGTTTTCATGAACGTGCTGGACACGTCGATTGCGAACGTGTCGATTCCGTCGATCTCCGGCGACCTCGGCGTGTCGTCCGACCAGGGCACGTGGGTGATCACGTCGTTCGCGGTCGCCAATGCGATCTCCGTGCCGCTCACGGGGTGGCTCACCGACCGGATCGGCCAGGTGCGCCTGTTCATGGCGTCGATCGTGTTGTTCGTGATCTCGTCGTGGATGTGCGGGCTCTCGCCGAACCTGCCGTTCCTGCTCGCCTCGCGCGTGTTGCAGGGCGCCGTGGCCGGTCCGATGATTCCGCTGTCGCAAACGCTGCTGCTCGCGAGTTATCCACGTGCGAAAGCGCCGATGGCGCTATCCATGTGGGCGATGACGACGCTGATCGCGCCCGTCGCCGGTCCTATTCTGGGCGGCTGGATCTCGGACAACATCTCGTGGCCGTGGATTTTCTACGTGAACATCCCGGTCGGGATCATCGCCGCGCTCGCCACATGGGCGATCTTCCGCAACCGCGATTCCGTCATCAAGAAAGCGCCGATCGATATGGTCGGTCTCGTGCTGCTGATCACGTGGGTCGGCTCGTTGCAGGTGATGCTCGACAAGGGCAAAGATCTCGACTGGTTTTCATCGACGACGGTCGTGGTGCTCGCGCTGACGGCAGTGATCGCGCTGGCGTTCTTTATCGTGTGGGAGTTGACGGACAAGCATCCTGTCGTTGACCTGTCGCTGTTCAAGCTGCGCAATTTCACGGGCGGCACGGTGGCGCTCGCGATCGGCTACGGACTGTACTTCGGCAATCTCGTGCTGCTGCCGCTGTGGCTGCAAACCGACATCGGCTACACGGCGACGGACGCGGGTCTCGTGATGGCGCCAGTCGGCGTGTTCGCGATCATTCTTTCGCCGCTGACGGGCAAGATTCTGCCGCGCACCGATCCGCGCTATATCTCGACGGCGTCGTTTCTGGTGTTCGCGCTGTGTTTCTGGATGCGCTCACGCTATACGACGGGCGTCGATACCTATTCGCTGATGCTGCCCACATTGATTCAGGGGATCGGTATGGCCGGGTTCTTCATTCCGCTCGTGTCGATCACGCTGTCAGGGTTGCCGGGGAACCGGATTCCGGCGGCGTCGGGGTTGTCGAACTTTGTGCGGATCATGTGTGGTGGGATCGGCACGTCGATCTTCGAGACGGCCTGGGATCATCGATCGATTCTGCATCATGCGCAGTTGACCGAGCATGCGAATGCGTATAACCCGGTGTTCAATCAATCGGTTACGCAGATGAGTGGGCTCGGGCTGAATCAGTCGCAGGCTTATGGGCTCGTCAATTCGATGACGACGCAGCAGGCGGCGCAGCTTGGGGTGAATGATCTGTTTTATATTTCGGCGGGGATTTTTGTTGCGCTGATTGCGTTGATCTGGGTGACCAAGCCTGAGCGTGCGGGTGGTGGGGATTCGGCCGCCGCGGCGTCGGCGGCGCATTGAACATATGCTTTTGATTTGCCCTTCGGGCGGTTGGTTTGGTTTTGTTTGTTTTGCTTTTCGCTGGTATCCGCGGTTTGGCTTCGTGGTACGGCCGGTTTGGTTGTTCTAGCCTTTTCGCTGGCATCCGCGATTTGTTTTGCCTGCTTCAAGCGTCGCCCCTGTGCGGGGCGGCACCTACTTTTCTTTGCCGCCGCAAAGAAAAGTAGGCAAAAGAAAGCGGCTAACACCGCCAGCACGTGTTCTTATCCACGGGCCCCCAACGTCCCCACGCTTCACATGACAGTGCCTCGGTCGGCGCTCGTTGCCAACGCTTCGAATGAACGCCTCACCCACTTCAAATACCCGCACACGTGCTAGCGGCACAAAACACGGCCCAAGTGCTCCAAACGCCTCACTCCGGACCGATAGCGCAGGCGTTTCATGTAAGAGCGCCACGCTATACGACGCGACAACCTACACACAGTTTGCCACCTGGGCGGCGGTGGACTATCTGGCACGGCATGCTGAAACGCGGGGGCGTGAAGCGGGTGAGGCGCACTGGAAGAGCGCTGGCAACGAAGTTGAATCGAGAAGTTGCCGCGAGAAGTAAGGGACCGGTTGGGGTCCCTCAGGCGGGAAGAAATGTTGGCGGTGTTAGCCGCTTTCTTTTGCCGCCGCCCCGCACAGGGGCGACGCGTGAAGTGCGAAGGCAACACGCGGATGCCAGCGCAAGGGCTAGAACAACCAAACCGACCGTACCACGAAGCCAAACCGCGGATACCAGCGAAAGGCAAACCAAAACCAAACCGCGAAAGCAAAAACCTAACTCACGATTAACCGCTCAGGCGCCAACACCCCCTCACCCACTCTCGCGACCCCGAGCAGTTTCCCCTCGCTTGCATAAACCCGCGTACGAGTAGCGTGAAGAACACTCTCATCAACAGAAAGATCAGCAAGCCGTAACCGCTGACCATGCAGAAAACGACGAGTCGCTTCAGCATCGAGCTGAACCGAAGGAAACGTCGACAGCAACGCATCAACAGGCTGAAGCCACGCATCGCGCTCGTCCGGCAGCGCATCCGACAACGCATCCAGCGTCACCGAATTAGCAAGCGTCAACGCGCCGACACCCGTGCGCCGCAGCATAACGAGATGGGCACCACAGCCGAGCGCCTCGCCGATATCCTCGGCCAGCGTACGGACATACGTCCCCTTACTACACGTCACGCGAAACGTCACATCCGGCAACGCACACGCGAGAAGTTCGAGCGCATGAATCGTCACCTGGCGCCCTTCGCGCTCGACGGTCTGCCCAGCGCGCGCATACTCGTACAATGGCTTGCCGTCGCGCTTGAGCGCCGAATACATCGGCGGCACCTGAACGATCTCGCCGCGAAATTGCGCGAGGGCCCTTTCGACAGCGCCCTGATCGCACGTAACGTCGCGCGTTTCGATAGCCTCGCCTTCGGCATCGCCCGTCGCCGTGCGGATGCCGAGCCGCATCGTGGCTTCGTACGTTTTGTCCGCTTCCAGCAAATCCTGCGAAAACTTCGTCGCTTCACCAAAACAGAGCGGCAGAAGACCTGACGCGAGCGGATCGAGCGTGCCCGTGTGGCCCGCCTTCTTCGCGAGATACAGACGCTTTGCGCGAATCAGCGCGTCGTTGCTCGACAGACCCACCGGCTTGTCGAGCAGCAGCACGCCATCCAGCGCGCGGCGCGGCACCTTGGGACGTTGATTCTGAGTCATATATGCGCGTGCCTCGACTTGCGATCAGTCGTCTTTCGCGCGCGAAGCATTCGCCTCGTCGATCAGGCGTGACATCTCAACCGCGCGCTCGATCGTCTTGTCGTAGTGGAAATGCAGCGTCGGCACCGTGTGAATATGCAGGCGCTTGAACAGCAGATTGTGCAAATGGCCCGCGGCGTGATTGAGCGCGTCCTGCGTCTGATGCGGATCGCCCGTCAGCGTCGTGAAATAGACCTTCGCGTGGGCATAGTCAGGCGTCAATTCGACGCTCTGAAACGTGACCATACCGATGCGCGGGTCTTTGACCTCGCGGATCAGATCGGACAGGTCGCGTTGAATCTGATCGGCGATCTGCACATTGCGATTGGGAGAAGTACGTTTCTTAGGCATGGTGAATCCGTGATCCGTGCTGCCGGATGGCAAGATGTTCGTCGCGCATTCGGCGGCAGCGAGCCACAGACAAGTCGAACGCAAACGCGGCAAACACGACAAAAAAGTCGATACAAAAACAAAGGGGCGGGACCGGGCTTCAGCGCCCCGCCCCGCCCCTCATGCGCTTGACGCCTGAATTACAGCGTACGCGCGACTTCCGTGACTTCGAAGACTTCGAACTGATCGCCTTCCTGGACGTCGTTGAAGTTCTTCACCGACATACCGCATTCGAAGCCCTGGCGCACTTCCTTGACATCGTCCTTGAAGCGCTTGAGCGAATCGAGCTCGCCCGTGTGGATGACGACGTTGTTGCGCAGCACGCGCACCGACGACGACCGCTTGACCACACCGTCCGTGACCATACAGCCCGCCACCGTGCCAACCTTCGGCACCTTGAAGACCTGACGGACTTCGACCATGCCCGTGACGACTTCGCGCTTCTCCGGCGCCAGCATGCCCGACATCGCCGCCTTCACCTCATCCACTGCGTCATAGATGATGTTGTAGTAACGGATGTCGATACCGTTGGTTTCCGCCAGCTTGCGCGCCTGCGCATCCGCACGCGTGTTGAAGCCGATGATGACCGCCTTCGACGCCGTCGCCAGGTTGACGTCCGACTCGCTGATGCCGCCGACCGCGCTATGCACGATCTGCACACGCACTTCGTCGTTCGACAACTTGAGCAGCGACTGCACCAGTGCTTCCTGCGAGCCTTGCACGTCGGCCTTGACGATAAGCGGCAGGTATTGCACTTCGCCTTCGCCCATCTGCTCGAGCATGTTTTCGAGCTTCGCGGCCTGCTGCTTCGCCAGCTTCACGTCGCGGAACTTGCCTTGACGGAACAGTGCGACTTCGCGCGCCTTGCGGTCGTCCGGCATGACGATGACTTCTTCGCCCGCCGCGGGGACTTCCGACAGACCCTGGATTTCGACCGGGATCGACGGACCTGCCGCCTTGGTCGGCTTGCCGGTTTCGTCGAGCATGGCACGCACGCGGCCGTAGGCGCTGCCTGCCAGCACGACGTCACCGCGGTTCAGCGTACCCGACTGGACGAGGATCGTTGCAACCGGACCCTTACCCTTGTCGAGCTTCGCTTCGATCACGAGGCCCTTGGCCGGTGCTTCGACAGGTGCCTTCAGTTCCAGCACTTCCGCCTGCAGCAGCACGTTTTCGAGCAGATCGTCGATGCCCGCGCCCGTCTTGGCCGACACCGACACGAACGGCGAATCGCCGCCGTATTCTTCCGGCACCACGCCTTCCGCGACGAGTTCCTGCTTCACGCGGTCCGGATTCGCGTCCGGCTTGTCGATCTTGTTGATCGCGACGACGAGCGGTACGCCGCCTGCCTTCGCGTGCGAGATCGCTTCCTTCGTCTGCGGCATCACGCCGTCATCCGCTGCGACGACCAGAATCACGATGTCGGTTGCCTTCGCACCGCGCGCACGCATTGCCGTGAACGCTTCGTGACCCGGCGTATCGAGGAACGTGATGACGCCGCGCGGCGTTTCGACGTGATACGCGCCGATGTGCTGCGTAATGCCGCCCGCTTCGCCCGCCGCAACCTTCGCGCGACGGATGTAGTCGAGCAGCGAGGTCTTGCCGTGGTCGACGTGACCCATGACCGTGACAACGGGAGGACGCGGCAGCAGCGGCGCATCGGAGATCTCGCCTTCGACCAGCATCGCTTCCGGATCGTCCAGCTTCGCCGCGACGGCATGGTGGCCCAGTTCTTCGACGACGATCATCGCCGTTTCCTGGTCCAGCATCTGGTTGATCGTGACCATCTGGCCAAGCTTCATCATCACCTTGATGACTTCCGAAGCCTTCACCGACATCTTGTGCGCAAGGTCGGCCACCGTAACGGTTTCCGGGACATGCACTTCACGCACGATCGGCTCGGTCGGCGCCTGGAAGGTCGTGGCTTCCTGATGCTTGCCACGGCCCTTCGGACCGCCACGCCAGCCGCGATCGACGCCGCCGCTCGAGTCGCCGCGCGTCTTGATGCCACGGCGCTTCGCTGCGTCGTCCTGCCAGCCGCCCTTGCCGCCCGCCTTCTTCTTGTCGCCGCCGGGACCTGCCGGCTGCGTAGTCGCTGCCGGTTGTGCCGTGGTAGT
The DNA here is from genome assembly GCF_900100565.1 of Paraburkholderia steynii. Classification (NCBI taxonomy): domain Bacteria; kingdom Pseudomonadati; phylum Pseudomonadota; class Betaproteobacteria; order Burkholderiales; family Burkholderiaceae; genus Paraburkholderia; species Paraburkholderia steynii. The sequence goes on from NZ_FNDI01000006.1 coordinate 141,628, forward strand.
CGTGGGCTTCTTCGCGGCCGGACGCGCCGACGTTTCGCCAGCCGGACGCGCCGGCTTGTGCAGCGTGCCCTTCGCTTCGGCCGGCTTGGCTGGCTCGACGGGCTTCGGTGCCGGTTCCGGCGCCTTCACCTGCGCCTTGCGCGGCGTGTTCATCATTTCGCGGATCGCGCGCGCTTCGGCTTCCGCCTTGGCGCGGCGCTTCGCGATTTCTTCCTGTTCGAGGCGCGTCTTCTCGGCCTGTTCGCGTGCCGCGTCTTCAGCCTTCTTCGCCGCTTCACGCTGCGCTGCGCGCTCGGCCGCCGCGCGCTCTTCATCCTGCGAAGACGCACGTTCCTGCTCGGCCTGCTCGCGAGCCGCCGCTTCGGCCACCGCCGCTGCGCGCTTCTTCGCCGCTTCCTCTTCGGCGCGGCGACGCTCCGCCTCGGCCGCCTGTTCGCGTGCCTGACGCTCGGATTCTTCAGCCGCGAGACGGTCCTGGCGCTCCTTCAACTCCTGAGCCTGCTTCTCGAGCAGTTCCGCCTCGTGACGCGCTTCTTCCTCGCGACGCTGCAGTTCCAGATCTTCCGCTTCGACCACATTGTTCGATGCTTCCGCGCCTTGCTCGACGGCTTCGTCACGGCGGACGAAAGTGCGCTTCTTGCGCACCTCGACCTGAATGGTACGAGCTTTACCCGTCGCGTCGGACTGCTTGATCTCCGACGTATGCCGCTTGGTCAGCGTGATCTTGCGCTTGTCGGCATCGTTCGAGCCGTGTGACTTGCGCAAGTGGTCAAGCAGACGCGCCTTGTCCGTTTCGGACAAGGCATCGTCCTCACTCGCTTTCTGAACACCCGCTGCGTGCAGCTGCTCGAGCAGCACGCCTGCAGGCATTTTCAGTTCCGCGGCAAATTGGGCTACGTTGTTACTCGCCATTCATTCCTCTTAATGCAAGGATCAGTTCCTTGCGGTTAGCATCGGGTCATGCAGCCTTACGGCCGCGATCAGGTCAGTGGTTCATGGTCTTGGATCTCATTGAAACCAGTGTTCACGGGCCTTCATAATCAACGCCTTGGCGGCGTCTTCATTCATGCCGGTCATCTCGACCAGCTCGTCGACAGCCAGTTCCGCCAGCTCGTCGCGCGTCTGGATCTGGTGTTCAGCCAGCTTCGCAAGCAGCTCGGCATCCATTCCGTCGAGGCTCTTCAGGTCGAGCGCAACGCCTTCGACCTTCTCCTCGTTCGCAATCGCCATCGTCAGCAGTGCGTCACGCGCGCGGTTACGCAGCTCGTGAACCGTGTCTTCGTCGAACGCTTCGATTTCGAGCATCTCGTTGAGCGGCACGTAAGCGATCTCTTCGAGACTCGTGAAACCTTCGTCGATCAGGATGTCGGCAACTTCTTCGTCGACATCGAGACGCGCCATGAACAGGTCGCGCAGTACGCTGCGTTCCTGGTTCTGCTTTTGCGCAGACTCGTCCGGCGTCATGATGTTGATCTGCCAGCCGGTCAGTTCGCTGGCAAGACGCACGTTCTGGCCGCTGCGGCCGATAGCGACGGCCAGTTCGTTTTCGTCGACGACGACGTCCATCGAATGCTTTTCTTCATCGACGACGATCGACTGGACGGCTGCCGGCGCGAGCGCGCCGATCACAAACTGGGCGGGATCTTCCGACCATAGCACGATGTCGACGTTTTCGCCACCGAGCTCGTTGCGCACAGCCTGCACGCGCGAGCCGCGAATGCCGACGCAGGTGCCGATGGGATCGATGCGCTTGTCGTACGCGACCACGCCGATCTTGGCGCGCACGCCCGGATCACGTGCGGCCGCCTTGATTTCCAGCAGGCCCTGCTCGATTTCCGGCACTTCCATTTCGAAGAGCTTCATCAGGAACTCGGGCGCCGTGCGCGACAGTTCGATCTGCGGACCGCGCGCGGTGCGATCGACCTTGCCGATATACGCACGGACGCGGTCGCCGACGCGCAGGTTTTCCTTCGGAATCAGCTGGTCGCGGCGCAGCAGCGCTTCGACACGGCCCGATTCGACGATGAAGTTACCCTTGTCGAGACGCTTGACGGTGCCCGTCATGATGCTTTCGCCGCGCTCGAGGAAGTCGTTCAGGATCTGCTCGCGTTCCGCGTCGCGCACCTTCTGCAGGATCACCTGCTTGGCAGCCTGCGCACCGATACGGCCGAATTCGATGGACGGAACGGGTTCTTCCAGGAAGTCGTCGATCTCTGCGTCGGCCTTCTGCTCGCGCGCTTCGAACAGCAGGATTTCCTGATCCGGCTCCTGCAGCCCTGCTTCGTCGGGCACGACTTTCCAGCGACGGAACGTTTCGTGCTCGCCGCTTTCACGGTCGATATGAACGCGGATGTCCGCGTCTTCGTCGAAGAGTTTCTTGGATGCAGACGCGAGCGCTGCCTCGAGCGCGGCAAACACCACGTCCTTGTCGACATTTTTTTCGCGTGCCAGCGCATCCACCAGCATCAACACTTCGCGACTCATTGTTTGCGGCTCCTAAAGTCAACTTTCGGAACGAGGCGTGCCTTGTCGATATCCGCGAGCGTGAAATCCAGCATCGCGGCGCCTTCCTTCCCTTCAAATTCCAGACCGATCGTTTCGCCTTCGGGCGCATGCAGGATGCCCCGGTACGATTTCCGTCCGTCCAATGGCTTTTTCAATGTGATGACCACTTCGCTGCCCGCGAAGCGTTCGAAGTCCGCCAGTTTTTTCAGCGGACGGTCGAGACCCGGCGACGATACTTCAAGACGCTCGTAATCGATGTTTTCGACCGTCAGTACGTGCTGGAGCTGACGGGTAACTTTTTCGCAGTCTTCGATCCCGATGCCGGCGGGCTGGTCGATATAAACGCACAGCATGCCGCGCCCGGTGCGCTCGAGATCGACGAGCTCGTAGCCGAGGCCCACGACCGTGGTTTCAATCAGTTCCGTCAGTTGCACAGTGCCCTCTAAGATGTTCGCGCTGCAAGCCTTCGCGATACACCCGCGAGCTGCGCGCCAAGCCGGCGCACGTTCGTGCTACCCGAGATGCCGATCCACATAAACTAAGCGGCAAAAAAAAATGGGCGAAACGCCCATCATCTTATTGCCGGTGGTCGCACCTGAGCCGCACATGAAAATGAAACCGCACGCCCAGTGACTTCGTGATTGTAGCCATTTTTCACGATGAACGCAAACCGCCGACCGGCCACTGACGCCCATTTGCGGCTGATTCCGCCGTAATCAAGGCGCGAAACGGGGTGTTTTACGGCATTTCGTGCGGATGGCCTCGCGCGCCGCAAACCATCGAAGCGGCACGAGCACGGCTGGCCTAACGCAAACCGGGGCGCGAACGCCCCGGTAATTCAATCATGCAGCGCGACGGGCAGATCAAGACTACCCGCAACGATGACGCGATCAGCGTCCGCGCGAACGGTTGCGCGGCGCGCCGCCGGTGCGATTTCCGCCGCCGGAGTTCGGACTGCCGCCTGTGCGATTGCCGCCGTTGCTCGAACGGTTGCCACCCGGCGCGCCGTTCGGCGTGCGGCCACCGCCGCTGCCACCGCGCTTCGGATTGGCGCCCGCGGCCGCGCGGTTGCCCGAAGGCGCGCGATTGCCGTCGACTTCGCCGCGACCAGGACGGCCCCGTCCTTCGCCGCGATTGGGGTTCGCATTGCCGAAGCCGCCGCCCGCACCCGAATTCAACGCGCCGAATGCGCCCGGGCCCTTCGCGCCGCGCCGGTTCTGGCCGCCGCCGCGTGGCTGCTGCTGGTCGAAACGTCCATGCGACATCAGCACCGGCTCGCGGTTGATGAAGCCCATCGACGTCTGCATCGGATCAGGCTGACGACGCTCCGGCTCGCCGCGGCGTCCGCCCTTCTCTTCGGCCGGCGCCTTCAGACCCACCGACGCCAGCAGGCTGCGCACCTGATTGTCCTCGAGTTCTTCCCAACGCCCGCGCTTCAAACCGCGCGGCAGCGTGATCGGACCGTGACGCGTGCGGATCAGCCGGCTCACCATCAGGCCGACGGCTTCGAACATCCGGCGCACTTCGCGGTTGCGCCCTTCAGCGAGCGCGACGTGATACCAGTGATTCGTACCCTCGCCGCCGCCGTCGCGAATACGCAGGAAGTTCGCCGGACCGTCTTCCAGTTCGACGCCGTGCAACAGCTTTTGCCGGTTGCCTTCCGCCAGTTCGCCGACCACGCGCACCGCGTATTCACGCTCGACGCTGTAACGCGGATGCATGAAGCGGTTCGCCAGATCGCCCGACGTGGTCAGCATCAGCAGGCCTTCCGTGTTGAAGTCGAGGCGGCCGACTGCCAGCCACTTCGCGGTCTTCATCGGCGGCAGCTTGTCGAATACCGACGGACGGCCTTCCGGGTCAGCGTGGCTGACGATTTCGCCCGTCGGCTTGTGATACAGCAGCACGCGCGGCGGTTTGTTCTGCAGTTTGCGCTTGACGGGCTTGCCGTTGATGCGCACCAGATCGGTCGGCATGATGCGCTGGCCGATGTGCGCCGGCTCGCCATTGACCGACACGCGGCCCGCAACGATCAGCTCTTCCATCTCGCGGCGCGAGCCCATGCCCGCCTCGGCGAGCACCTTGTGCAGCTTGGGTGCGTCGTCGTCCGGTGACAGCACGCGCTTGGGCGCGGCAGGCCGGCCACGGCGCAGCATCGGTGCGCGCACGCCGCCTGTTCCGGAGCTGTCGGCATCGAAGGCCGGCGACGTCACCCAGGCGAACAGATCGTCCTGCTTGTCGCCTTCGGCAGCTGCCACGGGCGCCACGTCACCCGCATCGCCGCCACGGCTCTTGCGTTGATTTCCTTGATTACCTTGCCGCGGGCCTTGCTGGCCGCCCTGCTTGCCGCCCGCGCGACGGCCGCCCTGGCCTTGTCCCTTGGCGGCCGCGTCCTTGCGCGGCATCCGCACTTGCGCGACGACTTCGCCATCGGGCGGCGCTTCCGTTACGACGGGCGCCGGCTGCGCGCCAGCGGCGTCAGCCGCCTTCGCCTTCGTCCCCGCGCGGCGGCGCGCGATCAGGCTGCGCGGACCGCGGCGCAAGCCGCGGCGCGGCCGCTCGTCGCCTTCGGCGTCCGGCGCGTGCGCATTCCGCTCGCTGTCGCCCGCCGACGTTTGCGCTGTGCGCGTTTCGTCGGGGCGCGCAGCAGCGAAGGCGCGCTCGGATTCGGACGAATCGGTGTCGTGGATGTCTGTCAAAACAACCTCAAAATGTCAGGTCGCGCGCCCGTTGCGGGCGCGGCAAAAAGTACGGTTACGTCAGGCGCTGCGCGACTCGGTTTCGTCGTCGGCGAGTTCGCCCGCGTCGGGTGCGGTGTCGCGGCGATCATGATGATCGTCATGCACCGCTTGACTCTGGTCTGATCCGGCCGGGTTGGCGCGAGCCGCGTCCCCAGTCTCGTTATGCAATTCGCGCGTATCTTCGTGTTGCTCTTCCGACTGCGCGTCGGAACCGGCTTCATGAGCCAGTTCTGTTTCGTGCGTCGCCTCATCGGCGATGCGGTGTTCGGTGTGCGCCAACGCATCCATGCGTTCGACGCCGGGTTCGGCATGGTCAACGGATGCTTGCGACGCCGCCTGCATGTCTTCTTCAAACGTTGCCGCTTCGTCCGCGTCTGGCTGTGACTGCGTTTCTTCGCTGGCGCGTTCGGCTTCGGCGGCGGCATCCGGCGCTTCGACGCCCTCCAGTGCAGCATGAGCCATGCCATCGACAGCGTCGTCGCCCACTTCCACCGCGACGCTCTCGACATCGACCACTTCGCCGTCCGTGAACTCGATTGCGTGCTGCGCGAGCAGATCGATGTTCGACTGGGCCGACGGATCGTCGAGCGGCGGCAGCTCTTCGAGCGACTTCAGGCCGAGGTCGTCGAGAAACGAGCGCGTCGTCGCGTAAAGCGCCGGGCGGCCCGGCACATCGCGATGGCCGATCACTTCGATCCAGCTGCGGTCTTCGAGCTGCTTCACGACCTGCGTATTCACGGTCACGCCGCGAATTTCCTCGATATCGCCGCGCGTGACGGGCTGCCGGTACGCGATGATCGCAAGCGTCTCGAGCACCGCGCGCGAATACTTCGGCGGCTTCTCGGGATGCAGGCGGTCGAGATACGTGCGCATCGCGGGCTTGCTCTGGAAACGCCAGCCGGACGCCAGTCCGACGAGTTCGACACCGCGTCCGGACCAGTCGTGCTTCAGGTCTTCAAGCAACGTGCGGACCGTATCCGCCGACACGCCGTCGGCAAACAGCTTACGCAAATCACCGAGCTTTAACGGCTCCTGCGCGCAGATCAAGGCAGTCTCGAGGACGATCTTCGCCTCTTGGGTATTCATGCAGCTAGGTCAGACCCTGTGGTCAAAGAAACCGGATCAAACAGACGATGTGGAACTGAAGACGCGCTCGCCCGATTCTGATCGGTCATATTGATGGGAGCACGCACCGGGGGGAGGCGAAAAAGGCATCGAGCCAAACCCAGCCGGACGACGGAGCAGCGAAATTCCGCGAGGGAACCGCGTGACTGGCTGCCATATTACGCAAAAACAATCGGTGCGTAAAGACGAAATCCAAACTGCACCGTAATCGACATACACGGCCATGCATAACGCGTCGGCGTGCCGCGTGACTTGGGCACGCGACGCCGCTTTCGCAGGTTCAACACGTTCAGCGCATTCAGCGCACGGCGCCGTGTCGTTCGAGATAGTCTTTGAGCCGTTCGACGCCCGCGTCGAGCCGCGCCGTGTCGCACGCGTAGCACCAGCGCACAAAGCCCTCGCCTTCGGGTCCGAACGCGCTGCCGGGCGCGAGCCCGAGCCTCGCATCGCGGACCAGCGCCTTGCACAGATCGAGACTCCGCGACGCGCCCGGCAAAGAGAAGAACACGTACATGGCACCCGGCGGCGCCTTTGCGTCGACGCCCGGCACGGTCGACAGCGCCCTTACCAGGTGATCCCGGGAGGCTCGTAAATCGGCGACCAGTTCGTGCGTAAACGCCGCGCCCTGCTCGATCGCCGCGATGCCCGCCTGCTGCACGAACGCCGGCGAACAGGACGTGTTGTATTCGACGAGCTTGCCAAGATCGTCCATCAGCGAGGCCGGCGCGACGATCCAGCCGAGCCGCCAGCCCGTCATCAGCCACGCTTTCGAGAACGAGTTGACGCAGATCACGCGCTCGTCGCGCGCGGCGAGGTCGAGGAACGACGGCGCGCTTTCGCCCGGCTCGCCTGCGTAGTAGAGACGCTCGTAAACCTCATCGGCGACGATCCAGATGCCGTGGCGCCTGCAATGCTCGAGTACGACGCGCTGCTCGTCGCGGCTCATCACCCAGCCGGTCGGATTGTTCGGCGAGTTCAGCATCAGTAGCTTCGTGTCCGGCGTCAGCGCGGCGAGCAGCCGCTCCAGATCGAGCTGCCAGCCCTGCGCACCATAATCGAGCGACACGGTGTCGACCTGTGCGCCGAGAATCTTCGGAATCTCGACGAGGTTCGGCCACAGCGGCGTCACGGCCACCACGCGGTCGCCCGCGCCCACGACCAGTTGCGCCGCCAGCATCAGCGCATTGACGCCCGCGCTGGTCACGGCCACATGTTCGACCGACGTCGGCCCGTGCAGCGCGCTCACATAGCGCGCAAGCGTCTCGCGCAACGGCGCGATGCCGAGGTTATGCGTGTAGAACGTCGCGCCCGATGCGAGCGCCGCGCTCGCGGCATCACGAATGAATGGCGGCGTCACGCGGTCGGACTCGCCGAACCAGAACGGCAACACGTCCGGCAAACCAAAGCCGGCGTTGGCCACTTCGCGGATCTGCGACGGACGCAGCGCACGAACCGCGTCGCGGGCGTCCGGTCGCGCGGTTGGCATCGACGCAGTTGGCATCGATTCAGGCATCTGAGACGGGGGCAAGTCCGTTTGGCGCATCGAGGGTCCCGGCGGGTCTGTCGAAAGATGCGAGTGTAACGTGTCGCAAAATGTGGACGGCGCGAATCCGGCAAGCGCGCGATCAAGGCCTCAGCGCAAATCCTCGGTCCGGCCGGGCACCTGATGAATCAGGTTCCACACGGCGTCAGCGGCGGGCGACAGCGAGCGGTCGCGCCGCCGCACCAGTTCGACAGTCCGTTCGGCGCGCGGCACGAGCGGCCGGGCGACCAGCGACGATCCCGCCGGCAGCGGCATCGCGAGCCACGGCAGCACGCTCACGCCGATACCCGCCTGCACCAGCCCGAACACTGTCGACGGATGGCCGAGTTCCTGCACGATATTGGCGCTCACGTGGTGCGCTTCCAGTGCAGCGTCGATGATCGGCCGGCTGCCCGACGCGTGATCGAGCATCACGAGGCGCTCGCCGTCCAGTTCGCGCCACGCGACCTGGGCGCGCGACGCCAGCGGATGGTCTTCGCGCGACACGAGGCAGAACGAGTCGGTCATCAGCGGCTCGGTGAACAGGTCGTCGGCGGACAACGGGCCGATCACCACGCCGAAGTCCACCTCACCCGACTTGACCTTGCGCACGACATCGCTCTGCACGTCGTCGCGCAACCCGAGCGTGATGTACGGAAACTGCGCCCCGCACGCCGCGACGATATTCGGCATCAGCCGGCACGCGATGGTCGGGCTGGCCGCCACCATCACCCGGCCGCGCCGCTGTTCGCCGATTTCGCGAATCTCGCGCAGCGCGTCGTCGAGATCGGTCAAGAGGCGCGACACGCTCGCGACCAGATTGCCGCCAACGTCCGTCAGCTGGACTTCGCGCGTCGTCCGGTCGATCAGCTTCAGGCCGATCTCGGCCTCCAGTTCCCGCACGCAGCGGCTGACGGCAGACTGCGTCAGCCCGATTTCGCTCCCCGCGCGGCTGAAGCTCTGAAGTCGCGCCACTTCGATGAACACGCGCAGTTGGCGCAGCGTCACATTCATCCCCTCTCCTCATGAATGACGTCGTTTGATGCGAATTTTATGCTCCGAAACACGTTCGCGCACGGTTTCGTGATGTTCGCTGCAATGCAGCAAGAAGGCGCAAACGCACGCGGGACGGGCCTGATTGCACAAGATTGGTGATTGTCCCGATTTGCGTGATGAGTTTTTTGGATTCTCATACGGGCCAGGCTAACGCCCGAAACGGCTTGATGTGGCGGGGCTTCGAGGCGGTTAAGTGTAAGGTGGCACGCTTCATGCATTTCCCCTTGCACAAGAGTCGGCGCTGATTCGGACTGGTGAAAAAACGGTTCGCTAAGCATAGGCCGGCTCTCCGCCGGCGCCCGATACCGATCGGGCGCATGAAGAGTGCGCAGCGCGGGGCAGCGCACCGGAGTTAGCTTCGCTGAGGTGAAACATGATGGTGTTCGACGATTTGAGAGACAACGAGTGGGCGCTGGTTGAGGCGTTGTTCTGTGCGGAGCCCGCACGGAGCGAACGCCGTGGTCGACCACGCGTCGAAGCTCGCGCGGTAGTCAACGCCGTGTTGTGGGTTTTGTCGACGGGCGAGGGCTGGTCCAAGTTGCCGGGCCGTTATCCGTCGCCGCCGACGTGCCGTCGTCGTTTCGACGAATGGCAAGCCGACGGTACACTCGCGGAAATTGTGAAGCGTCTCGGTACGAGCGGCCGCGAGATTTCGCTGCGCGGGCGCATTGGCGCGACGGCTGCGAAGCCGCCCGCACCGCCGAGCCGCGACCGTCTGCGCGGCGCATTCTGGACCAATCCGGAATCGTGGCGCGCGCCCGTCAAGATGGCCTGATCCAGCTATTCACGCAACCGGGCGCCCTTGGGCGCCCGGCGCGTTTCTGAGGCCGGCGCCCGTTCGGCCCGATTCCTCATGACCTGCAGAGACGTCGCTCCCGTGCGCGGGTTCGATCGCATGCGCGCGGACGCTGGCTCAACGTATCCAACTTCCGCGAAGACGGCCTGATCGTCCGTCGATTTTTCCGCTGGTTACAACGCCGGCGCGTCCGTCTTCACGCATCGCGGCACGCGAGCGCCGACGCCCTTCCCGCCCGCCTGCGTCCGCAGTCATCCGATCGGCATATCGACGGTGACGGGACGAAACATCCATTTACTTTTATTTACAGCATGCTTTCGCAGCGCGGCATACCGTATGAGTATGCAAACAAGCCCGTCCCGGCCGGCTTGTCGGGAACCGATCATGAGGCCAATGTCACTGTATGTCTGCGGCCTGCTCATGTCACTGCTCGCCGCGACTGCATTCGCGCAACAACGACCGCAAGGCTGGAACTGGCGGCCGGAGCAGCCTGCCACGCTTCAGGCATGGCAGCAGGCGGAAGGGCGTAATCAGAATTTCACACCGCCGACGCCGCGTGGCGATCTGCGCGGCGATATCGCGAGCAACGTTCGGGCGCGGCCCGACGGGCAGCGAGACGACGTGCCGCAGCGGCGGCATGCGCCCGCGCATTAACGCGCAATCAAGATGGTCGAACGCATGACCGAGCGCGAGTGTCCCGCAAAGACGTACGCCGAAGATGTGCGATATCGGGAACCACCTGCAATGTCGCCAGTCTCATCAATGCCATTAAGCACAGCGTGGCAGAAGTAATTCCGGTATGCCCGTATCCTCGCGATACGGGCTTTTTTTTGCGTCGACGGGCGGTCAGGTCCGCGCAGCACGGCGCGCCGCCCGGCGTAAATCGGGCGTCATAAAAGAAGTGTAAAAATGGGGAAATGGCGGCGACATGCCCTCGACGCGCCTCATGCGGCGCGTTGTCCGCGCGCTCCGTTGTTCTCACGTGCGCGCGCCCTGCGAAACACCGTCGCCTAGACGGCAGTTGCCCTCTCTCCGGCGACGACCGCGCCGGCGAAAACATAGTTGCGCACACGGCGCGCGTCCCAGTCGAGGGAGCGCTCATCGCGCGCGAGCCGCGCAAATTCGGCGCGGCCGAGTTCGGTCAGCACCGCAATGTCCACAGGAGCATGGAAACCCGGCGCAGGAGCGACTGTCCGTTGACGAACGGTGTCCATCATGCCAAGCGAACGGAGATATTGAAAAACGCCCGGGCGCTTGGCCCACGGCACCTGACGGTATTGCGCCCGTCGCAGCGCCTCGAGTACGACTTCGTTGGAATAAGCGGTCATCTCACTTCTTTCTTAAAGTGCAGCCATGACTTATTTGTTCGCGACACAATGGCACGTCTGCTGACGTGCGCACGACGGAGAGCGAAGATTTCACGCCTTATCCGCCAATGCGGCCATTGGCCGCCGTTTATTTCGGCCCCCGTGTGAACGCCGTGCTAGCGTTCTGCTTCCAACTGGCGGCGATGCGACCCATGAAGCCGCGATAGTCCGCTCGTGGAATGTCCGAATACCATACGTTACCCCAATAAAATTGATTCTTTTAACTTTATTGCTGCTTTTTTTTGCAGCTTTTCTGCTGCTGCGCAGCGCCCGCACGCTGATCGGCGTGACGACCATCGTGGTTTTCTGGGCGCTCGGCGCGGGTTGGCTGGCCCAGCCCTTGCTCGATCTCGCCCAGCGCGGCGCGCCGCCCGGCGGACAGACGGTTGCTCCCACAACGTACGCGGCCCGCACCGCCATCGTGATGCTCGGCACGGGCACCATTCAACGCGACGGCAAGCTCGTTCCGCCCACGGACGGGCTCGCCCGCATCGTCAAGAGCGCCGATCTCTACGCGCGCTGCAAGCGGGTCAGTCCCGTCTGCCACGTGATCGTCAGCGGCGGCAATCCGCAGCAGCACGAAGCGACGGAAGCCGACACCTACCTGCCCTACCTGCTGCGTGAAGGGGTCCCGCGCGGCGAGATCATCCTCGAAAATACCAGCATGACGACGTACGAAAACGCTCGCAACGTCGCTGCCATTCTGCCGGACGGATATTACGGTTCGTTGATCCTCGTCACATCCGCCTTTCAGATGCCGCGGGCCTTGCTCGACTTCCACCGTTTCGGGATAAAACCGCTGCCCGTCGTGTCGAACACCCGTCGCGCAACGCGCGGCCTGCTACCCCGCCGGGCAAACTTCTTCGACGCTGAGATCGCGCTGCACGAACTGATCGGCATCGCGCAGTTTTATGTCTATCGGCAGATTGGCTGGTTCTGAGCGGCGCCGCGCGCGTGGCAGCTTGCTTAGCTATCCGATGGATTCGACGCGCCCTGCCGACGGCTGCACGTTATGCACGAGTGGGAAAATCTGACTTGTCGCGACACGCGCGACGAAGCGCATCACAATACGGCCGATGCGCGATGGCTTCTGCGAAGCGCCTTCGCGCCTGCGGCCATGAATGTAACCAGACGTAACTGTCTGTGAATTCTGTTACAGAAGACACGCTGGACTGAACATTGCTGGCTAGAATGCACTGTCGTTCCAACGGACAGGCCATACTCGGGTCCATAACCACTCTCTACGGAGGCAACGATGAAGAAAGTGTCCCTGGCAATCCTGGTTTCCCTTTCGGCACTGACGGGCGCGGCTTACGCGCAAGATCAAGGCGTGCGGATGAGTACCGATCCGGCGAAGGCCGCCGACGTCGAGCAGCGCGCGCAAGATCTACAGGCAAAGCAGCAGGCGATGGAAAGCGCGCCACCGGCCCAGATGAAGCATCAGAAGGGCATGCATCACAAGAAGCCGGCCGCGCCGGCCCAGTAAGCGCACTGCGTTGCGCATCGGCCGACGCGCATGGGAAACATGTAGGCGCGCTTCGCGGTCGAATCACTGCGCAATGCAAAAAGCCGAAGCCGTTCAACACGGCCTCGGCTTTTTTATTTTGGGCTGGCGGGCGTCGATGACGTACGGCGGGCAAATCACGCGCCGATCGCATGTCGCGAGGCGCGCATCGACGTTATGCTAAAGTCGCGCACCGAAGAATCAACCCAATTCACCCAACCCGCGTGCGCCCCTGGTGCGGAGGACAGAATGAGCAACATCCAGCTGGACATCGAATGGACTGAAGCAGCATCCCGCAAGATCGAAAAACTCATGCCGCGTGGCAATCAGGACGCGTTCCTTGCGCTGCCGCCCGTCGAATGTCTGCCGATGGAAGGCGACGTGCTGTTTCTCGGACCGGCCGGCAAGCAGCAGCCGTTCATCGTTGCGGAGCGCCAGTATCATCATGAAGGCGACGCGGACTGGACCATCATCCTGATCCTGGACGTGCCGCAAGCGACGCACTGAGCGGCATTGAGCATTTCGCGCGCTTGATTGCTTCATCGCGCTTCATTGCGCTTCAATCCGGGCCCGACAGCCATGCTGCCGGGCCTTGCTGTTTTCAGCCTCGCCGCTGCGCCTGCTAACTGTTACGCGATCTTCGACACGATGCGCAATTCCGCCGATTCGATCCATTGCGCGGAAGCCTTTTTGTACGCGTCGATGTGCGCGGACTTCGCGTGCGCGGCCAGCGCCTCCTCGCTTTCCCAACGCTCGAAGAACACGAAGCGGCGCGGCTCGCGCAAATCGCGATGCAAATCGTACTGCAACGCACCGCGCTCCTTGCGCGTCGGCCCGACAATACCCTCGAGCGCCGCGCGCAACTGCTCTTCATGCCCCGGCTTCGCCACCGAGATCGCCACCACCGCGATTTCCGACATGCTGCACTCCAGTTCTGGAAAACCAGCAGCATAGCGCCGCTGCCACAAACGCGCCGGCAATCTGCGCCAACTTCGAGTCATAACTGCGCAGACACTTGTAGCTGTCTGTGATAACCCGAACATTCGAACCGCATACGAACTGCTAGACTGATTTCGACGAACTGAACTGCACAACTGAGCGGAGTCGCGCGTGAACGGCATCGATCCGATCGCCTTTAAGCACGACCTCCATTGCGCCGATGTTGCGCATGCCTGCCGCCGGCATGTCGCTGCACACGGGCGAGCGCCGCACGCTGCATAGGACAATCTGCCGTCATGCCAAACGTCGACGATACGACGCTCACTGGCCTTCTGCAGCATATGGTGCAGGACGAGGCCGGATGGGCCGCGCCGTGGCGAACCATTACGTTGCGCAGCGTCTTCCAGCCGGTCGTCTCCGTGACGCATCAGCGCGTGGTGGGCTACGAAGCGTTGCTGCGGGCCTTCGATCCCGTCGGTCATCCAATCTCACCCGCCGTGCTCTTCTCGGGCACCCGCTCGACAGCCGACGCGCGCGCGCTCGACCGTCTCGCCCGCTGCCTGCACGTAGCGAACTTCATGGCGCAAGGCATCGACACCGGGTGGCTGTTCCTGAACACGCGGCCGCAGGTATTCGAAACGGGCTGGCCGCAGCGCCCGTTCATCGATGAACTGTCGGAGCATTTCGGACTCCCGCAGGAACGCATCGTGATCGAAGTGCTCGAGCAGCCCGCCGACGACGAATCCGCCGTCGCCAGCATGCTCGCCGCATCGCAGCCGCGCGAATTCCTGATTGCCATCGACGACTTCGGCACCGGCTTTTCGAACTTCGATCGCGTGTGGCGCTTCCGGCCCGACATCGTGAAGCTCGACCGGTCGCTGGTGGCGCGCGCAGGCCGCCAGGACAACGACAACTCGTTGATCGGCCATCTGATCAACATGCTGCATCAGTCGGGCACGCTAGTGCTCGCCGAAGGCGTCGAGACGGAAGACGAACTGATGACGCTGATGCAGGCCGACGTCGATTTCATCCAGGGTTACTGGTTCGGCCAGCCGAAAGCATCGATACAGGCGGCGACCGCGCGCGTGCCCGAGCTGATCGAGCAGATGTGGCAACGCTTCGAAAGCTACGAGCGCTCGCATTCGCGCTATCAGCGTCCGGGTTTCGAAGGATTCACGGAAGCCGTGCTCGCAGGCGCCGCGCTCTACATGCAGACGGGCGACCTGGACGAGGCCGCGAAGCCCGTCTTCCTGCTGCCCGACGCGCGCCGCGTGTTCGTGCTGAGCGAGCGCGGCGAGCAACTGGCGCCGTCGATCACCGCGAGCGGCACGCCTTCGCCGCCCGCGCGGCTCGCGCCACTCTTTCCCGACACGCGCAACAACTGGTCGCGGCGCGCGTATTTCAAGCATGCGCTCGCCGCGCCGGGACGCGTCGCGATGATGGGACCGCACTGTTCGCTGATGGACGGCCAGGACTGCTACACGGCGGCTGTCACCGTCCAGCGGGAAGGCGCGACGCATGTGTTTTGCGTCGATTTCCTGCCCGAAGTGTGTAACGCGAGCCCCGTTTGAGGCAAAGCACGCTTGCGCGGCGCTGCTGCTACGCCTGACGCGCCCTAGTCGTGCGAGACGCGTTGCCGTCCCGATTTCACGTCGCTGCGCTTCGCCTTGCCTTCGAGCCGGCGTTCTTTCGACGCACGCGTCGGCCGCGTCGCGACCCGCGCCTTGCGGGTCACGCTGACGCTGTCGATCAACGCGTCGAGCCGCGCCAGCGCCGCCACGCGGTTCATTTCCTGGGTTCGGTATTCCTGCGCCTTGATGATGACGACGCCGTCGCGCGTGATCCGATAGTCGCTCATCGCGAGCAGGCGCATCTTCAACACCTCGGGCAGCGACGAGGCACGCACGTCGAAGCGCAGGTGAATCGCGCTCGATACCTTGTTGACGTTCTGCCCGCCCGCGCCCTGTGCGCGCACGGCCGTCAGTTCGATTTCGTTCGGCGGGATCGGATAGCGTGAAGTCATGTCAAAAAGTCGTGCATGGAACGGGAAAGTGTAACCGGCTATTTGCTAACGCATAAGCGGTATGCGAATTGCGTGCGCACAGCGTGGCGCTTGCGTTGCCCCTGCATTGCTGACTCAACACGCCACGCATTTGCCGTCCGTCGCCGATCTCGCCGATACTGAGACTTTCAGCCCGAGGGCCAATTATCGTGATGAAAATGCGCCCCGCGCAGGTGCTCGAACTCGTCGTCAATCTCGTGTTGCCGTGGGTCGCGTACCGCCTTGCGCAGCCGTACTGGGGCGAGACGGGCGGATTGATCGCGTCGGCCGTGCCGCCCGTCGCGTGGAGCATCGTCGAACTCGTGCGCTTCAGACGCGCCGACGCGCTCAGCCTGACGGTGCTGCTCGGCATCGTGCTGTCGATCGGCGCGATGGCGCTGGGCGGCGACCCGCGCATGCTGCTGTTCCGGGAATCGCTGGTGTCGGGCGCGATTGGCGTGGCGTTCCTGCTGTCACTGCTGGTGGGCCGGCCCGCCGTGTTTTACCTGACGCGCGCGTTCGTCGCCCGCGAGATGACCAACGGCGCCGCCCATATTGACATGCTGTGGCGCGAGCGCCCGGCGTTCGCCCGCGGAATCCGGGTGCTGACGGCTACGTGGGGCCTCGGCCTCACGGGCGAAACCGCGCTGCGCGGCTGGATGGCGTGGCACTGGCCGATCGAGCGCGTGCTGGTGGTGTCGCCGTTCGTCGGCTACGGCATCTTTGGCGCGCTGATGGTCTGGACGCTGTGGTACCGGCGCACGCTGCGCGACCTCGCGCAAAACGAGGCGGAATCCGAAACGGAACCGCCGCCCAGCACGGCCGCCAACTAACTCACGTCACCCCGCACGTCCTCTCACACGTCATCCCGCATCGCCTCGACGATTCGTGCGGCAAGCCCGGAGTCCCGCTGCGTCGGCGTTGCGATCGCGCGCATCAGCACGGCACGTGAACCTACCACCTCGACCCGCTCGCGCGCCCGCGTGACGGCCGTATAGACGAGCTCACGCGACAGCACCCGGCTGAACGTCGACGGCAGCATCAACACCGCGTGTTCAAACTCTGAGCCTTGCGACTTGTGGACCGTGAGCGCGAAGGCCGTATCGTGCGGGGGCAGCGCCGCGGGCGACACCGCGCGCAGGCTGCCGTCCGCGCTACGGAAGAACACGCGCAGCGCGCCGTCCGCGCCCGGCAGCGCGATACCGATATCGCCATTGAAAAGACCCAGCGCATAGTCGTTGCGCGTGACCATGATCGGACGGCCCGCGAACCATTGCGCGCCGACAGCCAGCGGCACGCGCGCGATGCGCCGCACCTGAGCGGCCATCGCCGTATTCATCTGTTCGACGCCGCGCGAGCCGAGTCGCGTCGCGCACAGGATGCGGAAGCGATTGAGCGCGTCGAACAGCGCCAATGCGTGCGAGGCCGCACCTGCTGCGCCGTCGGAGAGCGCCGTCGCGAGCGCGTCCGCGTAGGGCGCGAAACCGGCCGCGAGCCGCTGGATCGTGCGTTCGGCAGGCGTGGCATCGGTGTCTTCGTGAAACGCCGCGGCGCAGGGTTTGGCGGGATCGATATGCAGCACGTCGAGCGCTTCCTGCGCGGCGCCGCGCCGGATCGCAAGCGACAGCTGGCCGATCGCCGACTCCAGCCCGAAGCGATAGTTGCGTTCGAGCCACACGACGCAGTCGGCGAGCGGCGCCGGCTGCGCATCCTGCGATGAAGACGGCACGTCGGACGGCATGCCGAACAGGTCGTCGAAAAACAGCTGGGTTTCTTCCGACGGCACATCGTCGCGGCCCGTGGGCAACGCGTCACGCAAACGGCGTTCATCGATTCCCAGTGCCGTCGCGATCGAGCCAACGCCCTTCGCCGTAAACGCAGGTTGAGCGCTCAACTCGGCGAACACGGCGCCCGCTTCGACAGCCGCGAGTTGATCCTTGTCGCCGAGCATCACGAGATGCGTGTCAGGTGCGAGCGCATCGAACAGATGCGTCGCCATCGCGACGTCGATCATCGACGCCTCGTCGATCACGATCACGTCATACGGCAGCGGGTTGTCCCGATGATGACGGAAGCGCCCGTTCGGCCCGGTGCCCAACAACCGATGCAACGTGAACGACGTTTGCGGAAGACGCGTCGCGAGTTCCTGCGGCAACGAACTGGCGCGCGCGAGCAGCGCCTCCTGCATCCGCTGCGCGGCCTTGCCCGTCGGCGCGGCGAGCGCGATGCGCAAGTCCGCGCGCGCATCCAGCAGGCAGGCGAGCACGCCAACGACGGTAGTCGTCTTGCCCGTGCCCGGACCGCCGCTGACGATCGTCAGCCGCCCGGACAGCGCCATCACGGCGGCCACGCGCTGCCAGTCGATCTGATCGTCCTGCGGTTCACCGAAATAACGCAGCAGCCTGTCGCGCAAACCTTGAGATGACATGCCCGCCGACACGGCATCTTGATCCGCGCCTCGCGCATGTCCGACGAGCGACTGCGCAAGCCGCCTTTCATAATCGTAGTAACGCGCGAGATAAAGCCGCCCTTGCCCATCGACGACGAGCGGGCGCAACGCATGCGCCGGCTGCGCGCCGTCGCTTGCGACACCGCTCGCGAGTAATGCGTCACGCACTTGCGTGACCTCGGCGTCGTAGCGCTGCGCGAGTTCGTCGAGCGGCACGCACACGTGTCCTTCCGATGTCGCGCGGCTCGCCGCGAACGCGCCGCGCGCGGCCCAGCGCACGGCGTCTGCGGATGCGCCGCCGCGTTGCGCGAGCGCGCTCACGCGCCGCGCGAAGCCTTCAGCGAGCGCCGTGCTGAAATCCGCGGGTGCGGGGACATTGACCTCGACATCGGGCAACGGCTGATCGAACGTGCTCATTGCGCGCCTCCGTCCATCAATGCATCGAGCGCCACAACGAGCGCGTAGTCCGGCCGCCGCGCATGCACCCCCGCCGCGTGTTGGCCGTGTCGCCAGTCGGGCCGCACGCCGCGCACGAACAGATACAGATAGCCGCCAATGTGCCTGTCATAGTCATAGTCCGCGAGCCTCAGCCGCAGATAGCGATGCAGCGCGACGACATAAAGCAGCGCCTGCAGGTGATACGCGTGGCTCGCCATCGCTTCGTCGAGCGGCGCGGCGGCGTAGTCATCGGGCGTGTCGCCGAGATGATTCGACTTCCAGTCGACCACCCAGAAGCGCCCGTCGTGTTCAACGATCATGTCGATGAAACCTTTGACGAAGCCGCGCAGCGCGCCCTGCTCCAGCGCGACATCGGGGAAGCCGTGCGCAGCGAGCAGCGCGCGCAACGCGGGAAAGTCCAGCGATGCCGCCGAGAACAGAAACTCCATCTCGTTGAGCCGGCGCTTCGGATCGAGCGCCGCGAGCGTCATGCCAGGCACGAGTTCCGTGCTCACGATATCGCCGAGCAAGCGATGCATCATCGCGGGCAAACGTTGCGCGAGTTCAGGCTCGGCGGGCGCTGGCCGCTCGTGCAGCGCGCGTTCGATTGCGTGCGGCCACGTAGTGCGGTCGGAGAAATCCGCGAGTTCGAACATACGGTGCAGACACTCGCCCGCCGCCGGGCCGCGAGGAAATGTGAGGATGTCGTCGGGCGCGAGTTCGACGGGCGCTGTGACCACATCGAAAACGAGCGCGTGCGGTTCGCCCGTCGCGATGTCCGCCAGTTCGTCGTGATCCGGACGCGCTTCTTCGCTGACCGCCGACGCATCGTCGGTGCGCGAACCCGCCGCGATCAGCGAGCTGAAGCTCGCCATCCGCCATGTGTCGCGCAATGCGCGCTGGTTCATTCGCGCGCGCATGCGAGCACCACTGTCGGCCAGGCTTTCCAGCGGCACCCGACGCGTAACGGACGGCAGATCCGCGATGGCCACGGGGTCGCCTGCTAGCGCTTCCCAATGCTGATAGACCGAGTTGTCATCGAGCGGCTTTGCGAGCCATTCGTCGAAATCGCGCGCTTTGCCCGCAACGAGCCAGTTCAACACGCTGCGCGCCGATTCCTTCGTCGATCTCGACGCCAGATACGCGCCCGCCACCAGGTAGCAGCGATACACGGCTCGCGTCAGCGCGACATAGATCAACCGCGCGCGCTCGGCCGCCTGTTCGCGCATCGCCTGGCGGTTTGCGTGATCCGCCTGCTCGTCGTCGCTGCCGTAGTGAAGCACGGCCGAACCGTCGTCATCGTGATATTCGAGCGCGTCGGGCAGGACAGTCGCATACGGCTCGCGCAGGCGGCCGTCGTTGAGGAACGGACAGAACACGACCGCGTATTCGAGACCCTTTGACTTGTGAACGGTGACGATCTGCACGAGGTTGCGGTCCGACTCGAGCCGCAGTTGCGCTTCTTCGCCGCCCCGCCCGCTTTCCGCGCGTTGCGCGGCCAGCCAGCGCAAGGTCGGCGCGATGCCCGGCTGCGTCGCGGCGCGCGCCTGCACGAGTTCGGCCAGATGGTTGACGTTGGTCAACCGCCGCTCGCCTTCCGCGCCTTCTACGAGGCGCTGCGCGACGCGCAGTTCGCGCATCAGCGTGCGCCACATGACGGCGAAGCCGCGTTCGTGCCAAAGCATCCGGTAACGCGAGAAGCGCTCGACCCAGCTCATTGCATCGACAGAGTGCGCGGCGTCGCCCGATATGGACGAAGCGTCGTCGACCTGTTCGAGCCGCCACAGCGTGGCGGCATCGAGACCGAACCAGTCGGTCGCGAGCGCCGCGCGCAGGCGGCGCAAGTCGCCCGGCGTATCGACGGCGGCCAGCACGCGCTCGATCTGCTCGGCGTCGAGCGATTCGAACACGGATGCCTGCGCCAGCTCGACGCTGCCCACGCCCCACGCGGACAACACGCGCTTGATCAGACTGCCCTGCTTGTGCGTCTGCACGAGCACGGCGATATTGCCGGGCGCGAGCGGCTTGTCGCCGATCATCACGCTGCCGTCGCGCGCGCCGCGCAACAAGCGCACGATCTCCGCCGCGCACGCCTCGCTCGCCGCACGCTGCGCGTCGCGCTTGGTCAGCACCGCGTCACCTTGCGGCAATGTCCACACGCGGAAGTCGCCGCCGGCCGTGCCGTCGCGGTCGATGAGCGGCGGCCGCTGCCGCTCGCCTGCCCGCACAGGTTGATAGTCGAGCCCTTCGAGCACGAACGCCCGCGCGTTCGCTTCGAAAATGCGGTTGCACGCCTCGACGATGGGTGCCGTCGAACGCTGATTGACGGCGAGCGTGTAACGCGCCGACGCCTGCGCGCGCGCCGCGAGATAGGTGTGCAGATCAGCCGCGCGGAAACTGTAGATAGCCTGCTTCGGATCGCCGACGAGAAAGAGCGGACCCTTCGGCGCGAAGATCCGATTGAAAATCGCGAACTGCAGCGGGTCCGTATCCTGAAACTCGTCGATCAGCGCAGCGGGATAGCGCTTGCGCAACGCGTCCGCGAGCCACACGTGACTGGCGAGCGCGCGATACAGGTTCGACAGCAGATCGTCGAACGACACCACGCGGCGCGTGCGCTTTCTTGCCGTCAGTTCGTGCGGCGCGTAGTCGAGCCACTTCTGCACGAGACCTAGCCAGCGCGCGCGCTGCGCGGCTTCCGCCGCGAGCGAGGCGGCGGCGAGCTCGTCGGCTGCAATGAAGAACGCATGCGCGGGCGGCTCGAAATTCTTCTTCGTGCCTTTCGTCAACGCGCTGGCCGTCAGTTTCAGCGCAACTTTAGGCGGCGCCGCGTGACAGTCGTCCTGTGCGAAATAGTCGCTCCACGCGCTGATCGCAGCGCTCACCGTTTCGGCTTTGTGCGAGGTCTTGCTCAGACGCTCCTGCACCTGTTCGAGCAGACGCACGATGTTGTCGCGCTCGGCATGCCACATCTCACAGGCTTCGTCGAAGCGCGCCTGCATGTCGTTCGGCGCACCTTCGGCTCCGCCGACATCGCCCCAGCGCAACTGCGCAAGCGGCTTCTTCAGCCGCCGCGCAAGCTGTTCATCGAGCGATGCGGGGCCCGCGCCCTTCTCGACCAGCCACGCCGCGAACGACCGGTGCGCCCCCGCAACGGGTTCGACCTGCTCGCGCCAGAAGTCGGCGGCCAGCTCGAAACGCAACGCGGCATCGTCCGCTTCCATCTCGAACGCGAACGGCATCGCGGCGGCAAACGGCGCTTCCTGCAACGCACGCTGACAGAACGCGTGGATCGTGTGGATGGCTGCCTGATCGAACGTGCGCAACGCGCGGCGCACCGTCTTCGCGGCCGCTTCGAGATCGATGCCGCGTTCTTCGGAAAGCGTCGTTTCGAACAGCCGGACGATAAACGGATCACCACCATCGTCGCCCGTTTCGATCGCGCGCTGCACTTCGGCGAGACGCCCGCGTATGCGTTCATGCAGCTCGGCCGTCGCGGCTTTCGTAAATGTCACGACGAGAATCTGATCGGCGCTCAGATTCTTCTCCAGCAACAACCGCACATAGAGCGCGCAGATGTTCCATGTCTTGCCCGTTCCCGCCGATGCCTCGATCTGATTGACGCCATCGAGGTCGCACGCGAACACGTCGAGTTCCTGCGCCGCGGGCGCATGCATCCATGCCGTGCCGCTCATGATGCGCTCCTCAGATGCGCGACCAGCGGCTTGAAAACGATCGCGGCCAGTGTGCCGAATGGCTCGTCGAGCGTTGGCGACGCGCCGCGAAACGCGATGCGCAACGCAGCGTCATCGGACTCGCCCCGCACGCGGTCGCTGATCCATGCGCCTTGCGCGGCGGAATCGCCGTCACTGATTTTCGCCCATGCGCTCTTCGGGAAAAAGCGCAGCGGAAACGCGCGCCCTGCTCTGTACAACGCTGCTAACGGCGCGAGTTGATCCAATGGCTTTTCGACAGGCCCAAACTCGAACGACTCGCCGCTTGCATGCCATACCGTGCGACGCGGACCGTCGGGCAACGCCGCGCAATAGACGAGATGCGACAGCCACGCGGACAGATAATCCCGCGCCGTGGGCCGCGCGTAACGGAACACGACCTGCCCCGTCGGCGTCAGCAGATTGAGTGTGCCTTGCAGTTGCAACGGACCTTCCGATGTTTTGCGCAATGCCGTTTCGTAAGGCCCAAAGAGCGCGATGTCGCCGGTGTCGGGCCAGCGCGCGTGGATGTCGAGCGAAAACGGCAGGCGCGTGACGCCCGACGCCACTTCGCGCCGCACGCGGTCGGCAAGGCCGCGCAACGCCGACAGCTCGCGCGTACGCCATACCGCACCCGTCGCGCCGCCCGGCAACTCGGGGCTCGCTTCCGCGACGCGCTGCACGCGCTCGAAGGCTTCGCTGTCGAAGCCCGTATCGAGCAACACAGGCAGCAGACGCTCGGCCAATGCATCGCGGCCCGCGAAGTCGAGTTCGAACGGCTCCATGTCGAGCAGCTCGCCCTGTGCATCGGAAAGCACGATGCCGAGGCGGTCGCGCAGCAATGCACGCGCGGGATGCCGCCAGAACCGCTGGAAGTCGTCGAAGGGCACAGGCTCGTTCGGCACTGCGGGCAGCGGCGCATCGAAGAATGGCGCGGGCGCCGCGCTAGCCGGCGCGGCGAGCAACGCGGCCAGTTCCGCGCGGTCGGTGTCGTATGTGAACAGGCCGCTATTCGCGTTGAAGTAATCGGAAGCAAACGGCTGCAACGGATGCTCGACGATGAACGCGCGCCGTGCGGCATCGAGTTCGGCAGGCGACGCATCCTCTGCGGACGAAACACGCGCAAGGTGATCGAGCAGTTCGTCGACGAGCGCGGCAGGCGGCAACGGCGCGTTGTCGCGAATGCTGCGCCCCGTGTACGCGATCAGCAGACGGTCTTGCGCGGCAAGCAGCAGATCGAGGAACAGATTGCGCTCGTCGTCGCGCCGCTGGCGGTCGCCCGCCTTGCCGAACTCCGCCATCAGATCGAACTCGTCGGCGCGCGCGAGACTCGGCAACACACCGTCGTCCATGCCCAGCATGCAGACGATTCTGAACGGCAAGCCGCGCAGGCTCGTCAGCGACGAGAACGTGACGCTGCCCCACGGCACGCCGCCGCGCGCCGGGTCGTCGAGCGCTTCGGACAGCGACGTACGCACCACGGCCGCCGGCAATGGAGTGTCGCCCGCGCCCGCGCGCATGGCTTCGCTCATGGCATCGACGGCATCGCGCACCGTGGCCAGGCTGTCCGCGAAATCGACGCCGCCGTCGAAGCAGCGGCCCAGCACTTCGAGCAGCAATTGCGTCCACTCGACGGGCGTCATGTCGTCAGCGCAACGGCGCGCGAACGCGTCGACATCGTCGACGAAGCTCGCGAGGCGCCCGAGCAGTTCCGCATCCGAGCCGTCCGCGCCTTCGACGGGCAGCCATGCATCTACCGGCTGACCGCCTTCGGGCATCGCATAGCCGAGAAAGAGGCGCGTGAGCGCGTCGGCGAAGGTGTGGCGCGCGACAGGTATCGCGCTGTCGGCGGGCGGCACGGGCGCGAGACCGCGCCGCGCACCCGCTGCCGCGAGCCATTCCTGAATGTCTTCGAGCGCCGCCGCGTCGATACCGTAGCGCGCCGCGATCGCATCGACGCGCAGCCATTCGATCAGCTCCGGCGCGCCGACATTGCGCTCGGGCAACGCGAGCCAGTCGAGCAGCACGCGCGCCACGGGGTTCGCCTGCGAAGGCGGCAAGCCGGTAATGCGATACGGAATGCGGCGCGTGTCGCCCGAGGGCGCGGTGCCGAACACGGCGTCGATCAGCGGGCCGGCCGCGCCGAGATCGGGCAACGTGACGAGCACATCGGAAGGCTGCAGATCGTCGAACTCGTCGAACCAGCCCAGCAGGCGGTCGTGCAGCACTTCGAGCTGACGCGCGAGGTTATGGCACACATGCACTTCGATGCCGCGCTCTTCCGGCTGCGCGTCGAGTTCGCGCTCGTCGCGCAGATCCAGCATGCCGTTCTGCACGGCGGCGAGCCATGTCGGCGCGGCGTTTTCGGCGAAGTACGAAGCCTCGGCCGAGGCCGCGCTTTCCGTCAGCTCGTGCAGCATGTGAAGCTGCGCCTGCGTCTGGCGGGCCCATTCGGCGAGCAGCGGATGGCCGACTTCCTGATAGTCGAGCTGGCCCGCCGCATCGAGCGCTTCGACGCGCCCCACGCTGACGATGTCGAACCAGAACTCGCGGCACGGGTTCATCGCGTAAACACGCACGTCGATCCAGCGCGACAGCTCGCGCAGCAACGCGATATGCAGAGGCGGCATGGTCGGCAGCGCGAACACGCTGACGGACTCGGGCCACTCGGCTCGCGCGATCGCGTCGAGATCGAGCGAGCGCACTTCGTCGAGAAAGCGATAGGCAGGCGGCGTGGCGGCGTCCGCGGAATGCGCGTCGCCTGCGACCTCGCCGAGCAGCGTGCGCCACAACGCGCCCTGCCAGCGCTCGTCCTCACGCGCCGCGGCGCTCGCGCCCGTCAGACGCGGGCCGGAGTCGTCCGCTGCGCCGCTTGCGAAGATCGAACCGCCCTTCTGCCATTGCAACAGCCATTCGGGACGATAGGTCAGATAGTGGTCGAGCACCGTCGCGACGCGGCGCGCGAGTTCATAACGCATCGGCGCGTCGGCGGCATCGAGGTAACTGCGCAGACGCGGCGACGCGTTCCATGGCCGCGCCTCATCGGCATCGCCGAGCAGACGGTAGCAGCGCCACACGAGCCGGTCCGGCGAGAAAGGCGAACTCTTCGGCACGTCTTTGATGACGCCGCCGATCTGCGTCCACAGCCATTGGGCGAGGTAACTGAACTGGATGTTGGCGCACACGCCTTGACGCGCGGCGATATCGAGTTCCAGCCGCCGCCGCACGGCCGCGCTCGGCACGATCACAGGTTGCGCCGTCCACGGACTGGAAGGCGTGGCACCTAGCCCGTCGAGCAGCGCGCCGACGAGCACATCGTACCGGTTCGAATAGAAAAGCTGGAGCATGGAATGGCTTGAAACAGGCGGCGCCGCGCTGATGCACGGGCCGTGTGAAGAAACGATGCGACAGCATAGCAAACGCATTCGCAGACACGAAACCTGGCCATCCGGCAGATGGTCCGGGCGGGGCCAAATCAGTTAGACTCGACGGCAGTTCGAGCTGGCGGCAGGCCCGAATGTTGGCCCCGGCTGCATCATCAACACACAGACACGAGACACCAGGCGGTCGATGCGCTATTCAGTCGAAATCAAGAAGTTTCTGTATAGCCAGTACTTTTATGGCGGCTTGCGCATCGCAGTGGGCGTGTCGCTGCCCGCCGTCCTTTGCCTGATCGTCTTTCACAACCGCGAACTCGGCTTCACGATCGCCACAGGCGCGCTCGGCGCGTGCGCTGTCGACATGCCTGGCCCGCTGAAATACAAGCACAACGAGATGCTCGCGTGCAGCGTGATCGGCTTTCTCGCCGCGCTCGCCACCGGGCTTGCGACCGTCAATCCCGTCGCGCTGTGGTGTACCGTCGTGCCGCTCACGTTCGTGCTGTCGCTGATCGTCGTCTACGGCAACCGCTGGCCGCAGATCAGCTTCGCGACGCTCTTCATGATGGTCGTCACGCTCGAAGAGCACTTCACGCCGATGCAGGCGCTCATCAACGCCGCGTGGATACTCGTGGGCGGACTGTGGTTCACGTACTGGTCGACCTTGGTGAGCCGCTGGATGATGTACCGGATCGAGCAGCAGGCGCTCGCCGAAAGCGTATTCGCGCTCGCCGACTATCTGCTCGCGCGCGCGGACTTCTTCGACCTCGACAACGATCTCGACGAGTGCTACCGCAACCTCGTCGCCAAGCAGATCGCCGCCGTGGCGATGCAGGACGCCGCGCGTGACATCGTGCTGCGCAATCTGCCCAAGCTGAAGAGCGGCCGCTTGCAGCCGCGCCGCGCGACGCTCTTCAACCTGTTCATCCACACCGTCGATCTTCACGAGCAGTTCGTCGGCGCTCATACCGACTACCCGCTGGTGCGCAATACGTTCGGCGGCTCGGACCTGCTGATCTTTTATCGTGACCTGATCCGCAAGGCGGCCTTGGACCTCGAAGACATCGGCCTCGCCGTGCTGCAGGACGAGCCGCCGCGCGCGCGGATCAACGTGAAGGCGGAGTTGCGCGCGATCGAATACGAAATCGAGCTGATGCGCAAGCAGGACTTGCCGAAGAAAAATCCGGAAGCCTACTCGACTGTCTCGGCTTCGTTCAGACGCGTCTGGAGCGCGACGCGCCTGATCGACCGGATGCGCAAGAACCTGGCGAACGAAGAAAGCACGAAGGAAACCGATCTGCGCATCGACCAGGCGCTCACGCGCTTCGTGTCCAGCCGCCGCGTGCCGTTCGGCTCGATCTTCTCGAACCTGACGATGGCCTCGCCCAGCTTCCGGCACGCATTGCGCATGACGATCGCCGTCGCGATCGGCTTCTGGCTCGGCCGCCTGTTGCCGCTCACCAATGCCTACTGGATCGTGATGACGACCGTCATCATTCTGAAACCCGGGTACTCGCTGACCAAGCAGCGCAATG
The DNA here is from genome assembly GCF_900100565.1 of Paraburkholderia steynii. Lineage (NCBI taxonomy): Bacteria > Pseudomonadati > Pseudomonadota > Betaproteobacteria > Burkholderiales > Burkholderiaceae > Paraburkholderia > Paraburkholderia steynii. The sequence continues at coordinate 168,733 of NZ_FNDI01000006.1, forward strand.
GACAGCGTATCGTCGGCACGCTGATCGGCTGCGCGGCGAGCATCGCGCTCATCATGAGCGTGAAGGAGCCGCATATCCTTATCATCGTGATGTTCGCGTGCATGGTGATGAGCTACAGCCTGCTGCTGTTCAACTACACGGCGAGTGTCGTGTTCACGTCGTCTTATGTGCTGCTGATGTTCCATCTGCTTGCGCCCGGCAGCCTGCATATCATCGGCGAACGAGCGATCGACACGGTCGTCGGCTGCGCGATCGCGATTGCGGCGAGCCATCTGTTCCCGTACTGGGAATATCGGCTGATGGGCAAGCTCGTCAACGACATGATCGCCGCGATGCGCAGCTATCTGGAGGCCAGTTGGTGGTGGGGAGACAAGCCGGCTGCTGCCGTGATCACGCCCTCCGCGCTAACGGAAGCAGCCGCGCTGGCGCCTGCCGTGGCCGTCGCGGAAATTGCCGCGAGCGGCGCTAACGGGATCATGGAAATGTCCGGCAACCCGGCTGCTTCGGGATCGAATGCATCGGGAGGGGCGGCCGCATCTGCTGGTTCGCCGGGCGCTGCAGCCAAAACATCCGCCCCTACGCCCGCCGCCGCTGCCGCCGCGAGCGCGCTCGATCGCGACTATCGCTACCGGCTCGCGCGCAAGAACGTGCATGTCGCGTTCGCCAATCTCGGCCAGGCGTTTCAACGGATGATGCTCGAGCCCAAGTCCGCGCAGAAGTTCGTGCCGGAACTGAACGACCTGCTCGTGCGCTCTCATGTGCTCGCGTCGCAGATCACGGCGGTGGCACCGTTGCTGCGCACGTCGTCCCAACAGATGGGCGGGCCGTCGCATCAGCCGTTGCAACGCGCATTGACGGTGATACGCGACAACCTTGCGAAAGCCGAGGAAGGCGACCCGCCTCCCGCAGACCAGGTGGACATTTCAAAGCAGTTGACGCGTGAACTCGATGCGATGGTGATCGAAGCGGAACGCTCGCCCGACTACACGCCCGATGCCGTGCATGATCTGAAGCTGCTCGCGCATCAGTGCAAGCAGATGCTCGCCGCGTCGTTTCAGATTCGCAAGGATGCGGGCGTGATCCGCTTGCCCGAGAACTGAGCGGTTTACTGAGCGGGCCGCGCTTACTGCGACGCACCCTTTGCCGCATTCACGGCAGCCGCCGTCGCGGATGCTGCTGACGCCGTCGAATCGGCGGGATTGTCGCGGTCGTATTCGCGCTTTTCGGAGATCGCGTTGTAGAGAATCGTCGCGATCACCAGCAACACGACAACGACGATAAACACTGCGATGCCAAGCGTCGGGTTTTTCTTCTTGCGCGGATCGTTCATGTGTCGGGCTCTGCTGGCAGGTAGATGCGGCGGAGCGGGCATTCTACGCCGAAGCACCTTGCGCGCGGCTTGCAGTCCGGCATGCCTGTGCGTTCATGGAGCACCCTCGCGACCACACGAAGCAATCCGGCAATGTCAGCGCCCTTCAGCAACCACGGACGCCCGCACCGGCAACGCCGTCGAATACTTGATCTGCTCCATCGCGAAGCTGGAACTCACGTCGTACAGCGGCACGGCGCGGATCAGTTGCTTGTAAACACGGTCGTAATCGTCGATATCCGAGACGACGACGCGCAGCAGATAGTCGGTCTCGCCGCTCATCCGGTAGACCTCGACCACTTCGGGAATGTCCTGCACCGCGCGCGTGAAGTCCTGCGCCCAGGCTTCCGTGTGCTGGTTCGTGCGCACGGCGACGAACACTGTCGTGCCGACGCCGAGTTTGCGCGGATCGCACAGCGCGACCTGCGCGCGGATCACGCCCGCTTCCTTGAGCCGTTGCACGCGCTTCCAGCATGGCGTTTGCGACAGGTTCACCCGCGCCGCGAGTTCCGCGATCGGCATCGTCGCGTCTTCCTGCAGGAGTTCGAGCAGCCGCCGATCAATGATGTCCATTCCCATCTTTCCACCCAGATAGAAAATTATTCTATTTCTCGTCAAGACGAGGGAATTATATGAAAACTCTTTCTCTGCGCAAATCGGTATAAATGAGGGCAGTCCCAATCTCGAAAAACAACGTCAGCGGAGCCTTCCATGAACCCGTCAGCCGGCCTGATCACACGCGAACCCGCGTTGACCGAAAACCCTTCCATCCCCTGCGCCATGCCCGCAGCGGGAGCTATCGCACAACTGTGCGCGGCGCTCGACGCCGCCTTCGACGCCTGCGCCGGCTCCGATGATCCGTCGCGGCACGCGGCCTTCGCGCGCGGCGTGCGCGCGGCGCTCGCCGAAGCCGCCGCCGACGCATCGCTGCTCACCGAAGCGCAACGCGAAGGGGCCGCAACCTGCTATCGCCGACATCTGCTCGCCGCCGATCCGCAAGGCCGCTATGCCATCGCTGCCCTCGTCTGGATGCCCGGCCAGGCGAGCCCGGTTCACGCGCATCACACGTGGTGCGGCTATGCCGTCATCGACGGCGCGTTGACGGAGACCATTTACGACCTGAACGCGGACACCGGCTGCGCGACACCTGCACGCGACCAGATGCGCGAACCAGGCGCCGTATCGTTCACGCGCTCAGGCCGCACCGGCATCCATCGGCTTGGCAATTGCAGCGGCAGCACCGCTGTCTCGCTGCACATCTACGGCGTGCCCGGCGAACAGATCACGACGCATGTGAACGACATCGTGCGCGTCGCCGACAGCGTGCAAGCCATTGCCGCCTGAGCAACGCGTCGTCCGCGTTGTACGCATCAAACGAAAGGCGTCACGCATGAACGCGTGACGCCTTTCTCGCAGGAACCTTCATCCTCTGTCAGGTCTTCCCGCCGTCGCCCGCCGTTGGAATCTGCGGCGGCACGGATGCCGTTTGCCCGGTCGACGGCGGCGCCGGACGCGGCTCGTGCGACACGTCACGCGCCGGCGGCATCGGGCCCGGGCCGCCCTTCTTCGGCCTGAACGGCGTCGTCGTGCCCGTCGCGGATTCGCGCGCGTGTTCCCGCTCGTGCTCCTCATGCTGCGCGCGCTCTTCCTCTCGCAACACCTCACCCACTTCGTCGCCGCGCGACGTATGTACGCGCATCTGCGGCACGGGAATCTCGATACCCGCTTCGTCCATCTTGCGCTTCAGACGGAGATTGAACGCGCGCGCCACGCTCCACTGCTGCAGCGGCCGGGTCTTGATCTGTCCTTTGACAACCATCCAGTTCGGGTCGAAACGGTCGAGTCCCCACACTTCGACGGGACCGAGCATCTCGCGCCGGTAACGGAAATCGGCCATCAGGTCCGCGCCGACGGCACGGATCAGTTGCGTCACCTCGTCGACATCGGCGGAAAACGGCACGCGCACTTCGAACACCGCGTACGCAAAATCGCGCGACAGGTTCTTCACGATCTTGATCTGCGAGAACGGAATGGCGTGAATCGCGCCCTGGCCGTCACGCAGCCGCACGGTGCGGATCGACAGATATTCGACGGTGCCCGCGTGCCCGCCGTCGATGTCGATCCAGTCGCCGACCGAGATCGTGTCTTCGATGATGATGAACAGGCCCGTGATCAGATCGCTCACCAGCGACTGCGCGCCGAAGCCGATCGCCAGACCGATCACGCCCGCGCCCGCAAGCAGCGGCGTTACGTTGATGCCGAGATTGGCCGCCGTGACGATGCCCGCGATCGTCAGGATCGTCACGAACAGCACGTTGCGCACCAGAGGCAGCATCGTGCGCGCGCGCATGCTCGGGTTCTTCGACTTGTTGCGCGGGCCGCTCGGATTGACGGCTTCCTGGATCGCCGTGTCGACCAGAATCCACACGAGCCACGACACGAACACCGTGATCAGGATCGCCGTCAGCGCGTGCGCGATGCCGCGCGCCGTCACGCTCTCTTCGATGATCTGCGCAAGCGACACGTCCCACAGGCGCGACGCGAATTCGAAGTACGCGAGCCAGACGAACAGCGTGATCAGCGTGCCCGCGAAGCGCAACAGGCGCGTCAGGTAGGGCGAGCGGCGCCGCCGGCGCGTGTTGCGCGGCCGCGTCACGCGCAGCACGATGGCCGACAGGAAGAACGCAAGCACCAGTAGCAGCGCCGTCACGACGGAAATCTGCAACACGTTCTCACCGCTGCCGATGCCGCCGATCGTCGCGATCACGGAAGCTGTTGCTAGCACGAGCATCGGCACGTGCCAGAGCGACGCGAGCACTTCGAAGCCGTCGGTAGCGGCCTTGTGATCGTGCCGCTGTTCATAAGCGCGATTGCGGATCAGATGCGCGACTGGGCGGCGAAACGCGAGCGCGAAGTACGCGGTCAACACGGCCGCCGTCATGTTCGAGACGGTCGACACCAGCGCCGCGAGATTCGTGCCGAGTTCATGCGCAACGTCGTAATTGACGGCAGCATCGCCGAGCGCGCTGCAGATGCCGATCGCGAACAGCGGCCGGCGCGCCTGCTCGATCAGCACGCGCACGGCTGCACGTCGATGGCCTGAGCCGAACAGCGAAAACATGATCAGGCAGATCGCCGAGAACACGGCGCCTGCGACGATCGCGTACGCGATCACCATTGCAATCGTGCGACCGAGCGAATCGGGCATCGAGCGCACGAACATCAGCGCGGCGACGAATGCGACGATCCACGGTCCGACGCGGCGCAACGCGAAGATCAGCAGTTCACGCGTGGTTGGATTGGGATCGAGCCGCACGACGATGCCAAAGCGCGCGTGAATCCTGCGCTGCAGGTAAATCAGCCCTGCCGCGCACGCGCCCCAGCCCGCCAGCACGGCGATCATGTTCAGCAACACGCGGCCGAAGTGCTCGCGCCCCTGGCTCGTGACGATCGTATAGATTTCGTTGCCCGCCGCGTTGAAGCGGCCCGACCAGTAGTTGAGCGGCGAACGTCCCTGCTGCACGTCGGTTTCGAACGATGCAATGCCCGCGGCGATCGCGCCGAGCAGACCGGCGCTCGACGGCGCGCTGGCGGACACGGGCGGCCCGACCGTCTTCGTCGCGTCGCGCAGTTTTTTCAGCTGCGTGACGAGCGCGGTGCGCTGGCGGTCGCTGTCGAGCGTCGTGATCACGCTGTCGAGCGATTTTTCCAGCTCGGCCTGGCTGGCGGGCGACGGCGCCGATGCCGCATCCGCCGCCGACGCGCCCGACGCGGGCGCCGCCGTCGAAACCGTCGCGCTGTTGATCAGGCTCTGCAGCGCGGGAATCATCGGCGCGCCGGGAGTGGCGCCCGCGGCTTGCGCGGTGCCCGGCATGCCGAGGCACGCGCCAGCGAGCGCGAAACACAGGCACAAGGCGGACGCGAGCGCGCCCGAACGCGCCCGGCGCAATGCTCCGGCGTGCGAAAAGAACTGGGATAAAGCGCGAAAAACGGCGTCAATCGCCAGAAGCCCGCCGGATGACGGCGCAGCCTGCGATTCACGCCGCGCGAGGCATGACTTCATGGCAATCCGTGACTTTTATGCAAACAATCTGCATGGGAACGGGAGACGCCAAGTTTAGCGGGTGTCGTCGAGGGAAAGCTCCCCGATGCGTAACCGAATGTTAGTGCGCTTGCGCGGCGGCGTGACAGTCGCTCCTGCGCGCCGCCCGGCGGATGCGCGGCGCGCGGCGGCGTTTCGAGGCTTTCAGTACGCGACGGTCGCGAGCTGATGAACGAAACGGCCCTGCTCCAGCTCGTCGACGAACGCAATTGCGTAGTCTTCCGCCGAAATGCTGCTGTTGCCCTGCGCGTCGACGATCAGCGCGTTAGCGCCCGTGCGGAACGTGCCTTTGCGCTCGCCCGGCGCGATCAGCGCGGCGGGCGCGAAGAACGTCCAGTCGAGATCGCTGGCGGCACGCAGGATAGGCAGCACGTCGCGGTGCGCCAGCGCGATCGCCTTGTAGGCGTCCGGAAAGCCTTCCGTGTCGACCAGTTGCTTGCCGGGCGCCACTTCGAGCGAACCGGCGCCGCCCACCACGACGAGACGTTTGATACCCGCCGAGCGCGTGCCTTCGACGAGCGCACGGGTCGCCTTGTCGATCTGCGCGAGATTGTCCTGAGGCGGCGCATAGGCGCTTGCGACGACGTCGTGTCCGCGTGCGCCGGCCGCGATGCTCGCCGCGTCTGTCACGTCGGCCTGCGCCGCTTTCAGGTTCGCGACATCGGCAGGTACGCGCTCGGGATTGCGCGAAAAAGCCGTCACCTGATGGCCGCGACGCGCCGCTTCCGCCGCGATGCGCGAGCCGATCATGCCCGTTGCGCCGAACAGCGCGATCTTCAGTGTCTTGCTCATGTCAATGTTCCTTCCGCTTAAATGTAACTATGTCGATTACATATTTGTTTAAAAAAATCGGGGCGATGCCCCGCGCTCCATGCTTCGTGCTTCGTGCTTCGTGCTTCGTCTGCGTTCAACCATCCGCGGCTTTGCGCTTGCGTTCGCGCGCCCGTTCCGCGCGGACGACGTCGGCCGTCGCGTCGGCCAGCGTGCGCGACGCCAGCGACGCTTCGAGCGCCTGTTGCGCATCGCCGATGATGCCCGTCAGCACCGTCTGGATGTTGCGTCCCACCATGCATGCGGGATTCGGCGTCTCGCGATGCATGGCGAATAGCTGCGCATCGTCGACGGCGCGGTAGACGTCGAGCAGCGTGATGTCCTCGGGCTCGCGCGCCAGCAGCGCGCCGCCGCCCGCGCCCAGTTGCGACGTGGTGAGGCCCGCCTCCGCGAGCATCGCCAGCAAACGCCGGATCAGCACGGGATTCGTGTTCACGCTTCCCGCGATCATGTCCGACGACAGCGGCACGCCTTCCTGCAACGACAGCAGGGCGAGCACATGAACCGCAAAGGCAAATCGGCTACTCGTATTCACAACGCTAGATCATCCGATACGCATCAGACGCGCAAATCACCTCGCACCAGCCGGCGACGATGTGTAATCATCATAGTTACAGTTACAACGCCGGTCAAGCGCGGGATTATTTGTCCATCTGTTTCTGGGCGTCGCTGGATTCGGTAGGCGCGGATTGCGCGCTGGTCGTCGATGCTTCGCTCGACCATTGCTGCAGCTTGCGTCCCGCCGTTTCAAGCCCTGCGCCCGTCGAGCCCATCGCCTTGTTGACGGCGGCGTTGGTCGCGCTGGCGGCGTTGTCCAGATTGGCTCGCGCCTGCGACGCGAGCGCGTTCGGATCGAGGTTGATCGACGGGCCGGATGCGGCCGTGTCGAGATTCTGTTGCGCCGTGGCCTTCGCGGCGTCGACCTGCTGGCCGACATAGCTCGCGGCCTGATCGAGCTTCTGACCGGCCTGCTGCGAGAGATCGTTGAGCTTCGTCGACGTCTGCCCCGCCGATGCATCGTTTTTCTGGCAAGCGGCAAGACCTGCGAGCAGCATGACAGCGAAGGCAGTAGTACGGACGAGCGGATGGCGTGAGAGTGGTTTCATACTTGTGGTCGAGCCGCGGCGAGCGGCTTCATCATGCGAAAACGCCTCAATGATACGCCGTTGCGCGTGACCGACTCTTCGGCCTCCACCGCGAAGCCCTCCCGCTCGAATGCGTGCCTCGCGCTGAAGCTGACGTCGGCCGTCAACGCAAGCGAGCCCGCAGCGCGCGCCCGTGCTTCGAGCCGCGCGAGCAGCTCCGCCGCGAGCCCCTGACGCATAAAGGCCGGCGCGACATACAGCATCTCGATGTGATCGGCCGGATGGAGTTGCCCGAACCCGGCATACGCACCGCCGCGCAAAGCGACCAGCGTGACGCCACGTGAAAGCCGCGCGCCGAACGCGGCGAGGTCGTCGGCGGCTGACGCCCATGCCTCGCGCGCCGCCGGATCGTAACCCGCGGCAGCCAGCGCCGCGTCGCGAAAGAGCGCGGCGAGAAGGGCAGCGTCAGCGGGCCGGTACAAGCGGAAGGAAAAAGGAATCGGATCGATCATGCGTTCGCGATGTTGTCCACGACCCTGGAGTAGACTGGCCGACGTTCGACGTGTTCCCTCAACCCTTGGAGGCATGCGATGGCAGCAAAGAAGATTCTGTTCCTGACAGGCGACTTCGCCGAGGATTACGAAACGATGGTGCCGTTCCAGGCACTACAGGCAGTCGGCCATATCGTCGATGCCGTCTGTCCCGGCAAGCGCGCGGGCGAGCGCATAAAAACGGCGATTCACGATTTCGAGGGCGACCAGACGTACACCGAAAAGCCCGGCCATTACTTCACGCTCAACGCAAGCTTCGATGAGATCGATCCGTCGCAATACGACGCGCTCGCGATCGCCGGCGGCCGCGCGCCGGAGTACCTGCGACTCAACGCGAAAGTGATCGACGTAGTGCGCCAGTTTGCCGAAAGCAACAAGCCGATCGCCGCGATCTGCCACGCCGCGCAACTGCTTGCCGCCGCCGACGTCATCCGCGGCAAGCGCATTTCGGCTTATCCCGCGTGCGCGCCCGAGGTGAAGATGGCGGGCGGCGACTACGCGGATATCCCCGTCGACGCGGCCGTCACCGACGGCAACTTCGTCACGGCGCCCGCGTGGCCCGCGCATCCCGAATGGCTGCGGCAATTCCTCGTGGTGCTCGGCACGCGTATCGAACTTTGATCCGCGTCAAGGCCTGGCATGCGTCCGGCCTGTCGATCGGGCGCGCATGCGCGTTGTCTATCCTATTTGAGAGTTCTCCGATTTCCGTGACCGGTACCGCCACCTAGAGTTGCAGGTTAACTTTGGAAGGCACCATCATGGATCTCACAAACTGGGTGATCATTCTCGCTGTCGCGCTGATCTCGCTAACCTTCTTCTGCTCGCGCGCGCCGGCCCACTGGTCGATCGAAAACCGCGCGCGGCGCTTCACCGGCACGCGGCTGCTCGCTCAGGCTGTGCTGTCGTTCTGGACCGCGCTTCTCATCCTCACGCGCGGGCTGTTCGCGCTAGGTTCACGCGCCGTTCACGTCGCGCCCACGGTCGTCCTGACGGGCGCGCTGCTGCTGATCATCGCGAGCGGCTACTGGTCAATCCGCGGCCGCAGAATGCTTAAGCCGCGCCGTCTGTTCTCCGCCTCCTGAGCGCTTTGCGGGCACGCTACGCGCTATCGCGCGTCCGCCCGCAACGCCTGTCCATCGCCCGTTGTCGCGGTATCGTGCTCTTCGTCGCGCGACGGCGCGGCGGCATCCGGCAGCGACACGTAAAACGTCGTTCCCACACCCTCCGTCGATTCCGCCCACACGCGTCCGCCGTGCCGCTCCACCATGCGCCGCACGAGCGCCAGACCGATCCCCTCGCCCGCCGCAACGTTGCCGTGCAGCCGTTGGAACGCGCTGAACAGGCGCGGCATCGCAATTTCCGGAATACCCAGGCCGTTGTCCTTCACATAGAAGATGCGCAGCGTCTGCACGCCAGGCGGCGTAGGCGCCGTGCCGATTTCGACGACGCCCGAGCGCTCCGGGCTCAGATAGTTGATCGCGTTGCCGATCAGGTTCGCGAAGATCTGTTCGAGCGCTGTCGGATCGCCCCATACGGGCGGCAGCGCCTGCACGATGACGCGCGCGCGATGATCGCGAATCGTGGCCTGCATCGCGTCGATCACGCGTTGCACGATGTCGCGCACTTCGACCTGCTGACGCCGGTACTCCACGCGACCCACGCGCGATAGCCGCAGCAGCGCGTCGATGATGTGCGACGCGCGCAGCACGGCCGTCTGCAGGAAATGCAGCGCCTCACCGATGTCCTCGTCGATCAGCCGTTCGACATGCTCGCGCTGATGCGTCGACAGCGACGACTGACGCAGGGCTTCGCGCAGATCGTCGCACGCATGGTTCAGCTCCTTCGAGAAACCCTGCAGATTGACGAGCGGCGCACGCAGATCGTGCGACACGCTATAGATGAACGTCTCGTTGTCCTGGGTTTGCTGGCGGAGTGTTTCGTTGGTCTGCGCGAGTTCGGCGGCGTGGCGGCCCAGATCGGACTGGAAGCGCGCCTGCTGGCGCTCCGCTTCGAGCAGCTTGCGGCTCGTCATATGCAGCGTCAGATCGAGCCGCGCGATTTCATCGTTACCTGGCGTGAGCGGCGCCAGCGGCTCGTTGCTGGCGAGCCGGCTGGCGTTGTCCGACAGCAGCGCGAGCCGGCCGCGCACCCCGCGCGCGAACACCCAGAACGCAATCGCGACGAACACCAGCGAGCCGAGCACGGCCGCGACGATCAGCGACTGCTGCCGCTCCCGCGCCGCCGCGGCCTCGGCCGAGCGCACCGAATCGAGCTGCCGCTCCTGCGCCTGGAACGCCGCGATCTGCGCGCGAAAGCCGTCGAGCACGTCGGTTCCGGCAAGGTCGCGAAAACGCTGCAGCACGTCGCGCCGGCGTCCCGAGCGGATCAGGTCCTGCACGCGGTCCGACCATTGCCGGTACATCTGCACGGCCTGGCGGATCTGCGCGGCGCGCTCGACTTGGACGGGATTGTCGGCGACCAGCTCGGCGAGCCGGTCGATGCGCCGGTCGACGTCCATCCAGAACGCCACGGGCGTGGAGGTATCGCGTGTGCCGCTGACGACGGCGCCGCGCAACCGCACTGATTCGAGCAGCACGGGCGCGAGAATGCTGGCGGTCTGACGCAGCACATCCTCGCTGTGCATGCTCCAGTGCTCGGCCTGTTCGGCATCCGACTGCGCCTTCATGAGGCCCGACAGCAATGCCAGCTCGAAGACGGCGGGGATCGCAATCAGAAGCAGGCCTTTGGTCGTCAGTCTCATGCGCGCGCCGGGAGAGTCGGAAGCCGGCGGGTCGCGCCGGGGACGGCACATTATGTCGGCGATTGCAGTCTGTGACAAAGCGCGGCCCGGCGGGCGCATCGCCAATCTGGTGCAGGAGCGAGTGAGTCCCATGCGCCCGGCGCAGCGCACTTTCGGGCTGCGTTCCGTTGCGCTCGTTCGCCAATCACCGCGTTATGAATTCGAAGGGAAATATTAAGCAAATCATAGGAATATGCCCGATTTTGGGATATACGAATGCCCCAATTCCGCACTCATGCACATTCTCGGTGCCGATATAGCGGACATGCGTTGCGCGAACTAACGAACCGGAAGACCATCGAGCCCCGCCATCCCATTCCAGTGCAGGCCCGCACCGACAACACGCGTTCTCGCATCTATTTGGCCCACTTCTTGCATTCGATGCCCGCTTTTTGCGCATCGCAGGAATCAAACGGATGGACAGTCTGAAAACCGGCACCGATACCCTCTTTCTTCTGCTCGGCGCGGCGATGGTGCTCGCGATGCACGCGGGCTTCGCGTTCCTCGAGCTGGGCACGGTCCGCAAGAAAAATCAGGTCAACGCGCTGGTGAAGATTCTGGTCGACTTTTCGGTATCGACGATCGCGTATTTCTTCATCGGCTACACGATCGCCTACGGCGTCCAGTTCTACGGCAGCGCCGAAACGCTCGCCGCGCACAACGGCTATGCACTTGTACGCTTCTTCTTCCTGCTGACATTCGCAGCCGCGATTCCCGCGATCGTGTCGGGCGGCATCGCCGAGCGCTCGAAGTTCAACCCGCAGCTGTTCGCGACCTTCGTGCTGGTCGGCTTCATCTACCCGTTCTTCGAGGGGATCGTCTGGAACGGCCACTTCGGCATCCAGACGTGGCTCACGCATGCCCTCGGCGCGCCCTTCCATGATTTCGCGGGCTCCGTGGTCGTACACGCGTTCGGCGGCTGGGTTGCGCTGCCCGCCGTGATGCTGCTCGGCGCGCGCCACGGCCGCTATACGCGCGACGGCCGCATCGCCGCGCACCCGCCGTCGAACATTCCGTTTCTCGCGCTCGGCGCGTGGGTGCTGGCCGTCGGCTGGTTCGGCTTCAACGTGATGAGCGCGCAGACCATCGACAAGATCAGCGGCCTCGTCGCCGTCAACTCGCTGATGGCGATGGTCGGCGGTACGCTGACCGCGTGGCTCGCGGGCCGCAACGACCCGGGCTTCACGTATAACGGCCCGCTCGCGGGACTGGTGGCCGTGTGCGCCGGCTCGGACGTGATGCATCCGCTCGGCGCGCTGATGACGGGCGCCGTCGCGGGCGTGCTGTTCGTCTATATGTTCACGATCGTGCAGAACCGCTGGCGCATCGACGACGTGCTCGGCGTGTGGCCGCTGCACGGCCTGTGCGGCGCATGGGGCGGCATCGCGGCGGGGATTTTCGGCCTGCACGCGCTGGGCGGGCTGGGCGGCGTCTCGTTCGCGGCACAGGTGATCGGCACGCTCGGCGGCGTCGTGTTCGCGACGCTCGGCGGCACGATCGTCTACGGCGCGATCCGGATGACGGTCGGGCTGCGCATCGACCAGGAAAACGAGTTCAACGGCGCCGACCTGTCGATCCACAAGATCACGTCGACGCCTGAACGCGAGACGGTCGGCTGACGCGATCTGGCACACCGCTGCAAGCCCGCCGCGTCTGGTGTAACCTCGCGTTTCGAAGGTCGGGACATGCCGTTAAGCGCGCCGCCGATCCTTCATACAAACGCGCGCGCCGATGTTAGACTTGCGCGCGCCGGAGATGGCATTCTCCTAAACCGCCCTCGTGGCTGATGATGCCTGCTTCGCCCGGAACCTGCGGACGTTGCAGCGTCACGCCTCGCCGCAGCCCGGTTCGTCGATGTTCGGCTTTCCAGGTTTGCTCATGTATCTGTCCATTCTTGCCGTCGGTATCGGTGGCGCACTCGGTTCGCTGTTTCGCTGGTTTCTCGGTCTGCGCCTCAACGCGCTGTTTCCGGCGCTGCCGCTCGGCACGCTCGCGTCGAATGTGATCGCGGGTTACATCATCGGCGTGGCCGTCGCGTACTTCGGGCGCAACCCGCAGATCGCGCCCGAGTGGCGTCTCTTCATCATCACAGGCCTGATGGGCGGCCTGTCGACGTTCTCCACGTTCTCCGCCGAAATCGTCCAGCATCTGCAGCAAGGCCGCCTCAACTGGGCCGCGGGGGAGATTGCGATTCACGTGGCGGCGTCGGTCATCATGACCGTGCTCGGCATCGCGACGGTCGCCGTCGTCTCGCGCTGAACGGCACGCGCTGATTGGCCCGCGACGCGCTCGCCACGATGATGACTGACACCCGCCGTTCATCAAAAGATCATCGCTGAACGCTGCCGCGTGTGCGTCGCGTGGCTGTATCATCGACGTCATATGTGGCGGGCATCGTGACAACCGGTCACGCGCGCACCGCCGCCGAACGCGCGACGAGCCTCGCATCGTCGCATCGTCGCCAAAAAAGGGCTTGGGCCGGACGGCGCGCACAGCGCCCGCCTCGCGCGCATCCCATGCAAGCCAGCCGGGGACCTCTTGAAGTACAGATATCTTTCGCGTCGTTCGTTGCTTCCGCTGCGGCGCAGCGCAGAGGAGTTGTCGTTTGCGTTTTCGGAGCTGCTCGCGCAGCCGCTGAGCCGGCCCGAAGCGGCCGTACGTTTCGAAACCCTGTGGAACGAAGTCAACCACGCCGCGCAGTCATGCGACGACAGCGACGCCGCCTTCACCTACATCGCGTTGCTGCACAGCATGGACCAGCGCTGGCGGTTCCTGAGATCGATGAACTAGCGGGCAAACGACCGTGTCCTCCGATCCGTCCGACAACGAGCAGACCAACGCGGCCGCGCGGCCACCCCGCGCCGCCGACGAAATCGAAAAGGACTTTCTGGATCTGCTGATGTCGGGCATTCCGCCCGACGTCGCGCACGACAAGTTCGAGCGCCTGTGGGATGAGACGAACGCCCTCGCCGCATCGTCGATGATGACGGCGCGAGCGCTTCCGTATATCGCGCTGCTCAAGCGCATGCATACGGCGTTCGCGGAGCGCTATCCGCGCTGAACGGCTGAGCGCGGATGGCTCTCTGGCAACCCGGCGGCACGCGCGGCCGCCGCGCCGGCTTACGACTTCGCGGGACGCCCCGTCTTGACCGCTTCGAGTTCCTGCACGGCCGCGATCAGCCGCTTGGCGGGCGACACGGCAAGCAGATTCAGCCCCGCGCGCAGCAATTCGCTCTTCTTCACGGAAAGGCCCGCGTCGAGACAACGCTGCTTGAGTTCGGCGATCTTCGCGTAGTCGGATTTCGGCATCGTGAAGCTGTCGCGGACGACTTTTTCCTTCTCTTTCTTCACGCGCGCCTTTTTCTCGGCGGCGGTGGCGGGTGCCGATGCGGTCTTCGCGGTCTTGACGGCCTTGGCTTCCTTAGGCGCCTTCGCTGGCTTCGCGTTCGCGGCAGGGCTCGCGCTGCTGGCGGGCTTCACTGCCTTTTCCGTCTTTGCGCTCTTCGCCGCTTTCACAGTGCCCGCCGCGCTCGTGGCGCTCGCTGTCTTCGTGGCTTTGGCGGTTTTCGGGCTTGCGCTTGCTGCTTCCGGCACGCTCACGGGTGCCTGCTCGACCGTCGCTGCTTTCTTCGCTTCCGAAGTCTGCGAAGCCTTTGCTGCAGGCTTTTTCGTTCCGGTAGCCGGTTCCTTCGCGCTCTTCGGGAAGTGGAAGGCCTTCTTGGTGGGTTCCTTGGTTCGTGGCGTGCTCATCGTGTTTCCTCGTTAACGGTATAAACAGTATATACGGTTTATCGGACAGTGCTGCTCGCCATCAAGTGATGTATAGAAGACAGCGCCCGCTACGCTTCGCGTAACAGCCGCACCGCCTCGCGCCGGCATGCCTTGCGACGCTCTTTCAGAAACACGAGCGCTGCGTGCGCCTCGGTTTCGTCGGCGAACAGACTGGTGTTTTCGCGCAACAACGCAATGCTTGCCGTCACGTCGTTGAGTTCGCCGAAGCACTGCTGCAGCTTCTTGAGACGCTTCAACGTCTGGTCCTGGCCGACGTCATCGAGCACGGGCCCGAAAAGCTCGATCAGATAACGAACCTTCTTGCCCGCCTTGCGCACGTCGTGGAGCAGATCGTAGTCGGCGCGTTTCGCGCGGGACGCCGTGCGCATCCGCTTTCGCAACGACTTTTCGGCGGCACGCACGCGCTTTGCCGCGAACTTCTGCAATGCGTGCCTTTCGGGCGCCGTGTTCAATTCCTTCGATGTGCTTGCGAGCGCGCCATGCAGCACGTTGCGTATGTCCGCGTTGACGAGCGTCTCGCGACTCGCGGCCAGCGCGCGCTCGCGCGCTTCGCGCAGACAGGCGGGCGTGACGCAGGTCGCGCCCTCTTCGCCATTTTCGTTCGTTTCGTTCTTCTCGCCTGCCAGCAGTTCCAGCAGGATGTCCCAGTCGCGCGTCTTACCGGCGGCATCGGCGAGGAAGCGGTACAGCGCGCGCTGCCGCGTGTTTTCCTGCCTGTCGAGCAGCGGACCATACGCCCACCACAACGAGCGCAAGCGCCGCAGCGCAACGCGCAGCTGATGCAGGGATTCCGGCGAAGCGTCGGCGTGAATGGATGCGTTGTGCGAAAGCGCTTCGTCGACGAGCGGCGCTGCGAGCGCGGCGAACGTCGACTCCGCTTGCGCTTCGCCGCCCGAATCGGCGACGTCATGCGCGCGATCGTCGTGTTTCATGGGGCCTCGTATCGGGAGCGACAACAAGATGCCTTGTGATGCATCGACCGATGCAGCAGACATCATACGCTTTCCCGATCGCGCCAAAATCGCGACTTCTGATGCTGCGTCTATCTGTCCTGCGGCAGGTTGCGTATGGCGAACGTCAGCAGATCCATCACGAGACGGAAGCCCTCGCCTGCCGCGAGCACGCAGTCGATTGGAACCGCCGCGCCCTCGTCACGCGGAGGCTTGCGTCGCAATGCGACGACGCCCTGAATCCAGCGCTGGAATGCGGATAACGGCCGTCCGGACGACGCGACGTCGGTGCCGCCACTTCCACGTTTTCCTCCTGCGGCCAGCCGCCGATGTAGTTGCGCGCGCGTAGGTGCAACTGCGGCAACGGCGTCGTCTGCGAAACGTTCGCAACATCGACATGCCCGCTACCGCTAGCCATGCTCTCGCCGGAAGCGAGATAGATGAATTAGCGCGGCGCGAGTATTCGCGTGCGGGCGACGATATCCAGCGCGCCACCTTCGACGCGACGCTCGGGCAATACGAACTCGTGCGCATCGGGAGCCGTGTGCGCGCGCATGTCTGTCAGCTTGACGCGTAGTGCTTGAATTTTTTGCCTGCAGGCATTCGTCCAGCGCTGTTCGGCATCGTCGAAATCGAGTTCGAGCGTGCTGAGGTCGCCCGGATGCACGGCCTTCGCATCCGCGAGCGCGCGGCGCGGCGCGCCGCGCCGATCGCCTTCGGCGCACTCAGCGAGATTTACCGCGACAGCTCGCGGCCAATGTCGTCGACATCGATCCGGTATTCGAGCAGGCACCAGCGCAACGTCGGATCATGCATGGCCGCGTCGGCGCGCACGACACGTCCGCCGAGCGCCATCGTCGCGTACAGATATTCGACTGTCGTGCGCGTCGTCGGTGCTGGCTGTTGACGTGGTGCGGTGAGATTCAGGGCGTCCATGTTCATTCCCGCGTCGGGGTTTGCATCGCCGCGCGCCGGTTCAATCGACGCACGCTGATAACCAGTACAGCTAAAACTACACCACGTGTCTGGCGCCTCGCTCGCCGACCAACATGCACACGAACGCCACGCCCCTCGCGCGCCGCCCGAACGGACAGGCACGCCGGATGCGCTATGCATCCCGTGGACTTCCAAAGGAGGAAATCATGACCATACTTGACCCGAAAATGAACCCGGCCCGTGGGGGCGCAGGCATCGTCGGCGGTGGCGTGGGCGAAGGTCCGGGGCCTGAAGTGATGGCTGCGGCAACGCTGGATGGCAACAAGGTCGTCTCGTCGGACGGCGAACATGTAGGCAAGATTTCGGACATCATGCTCGACGTGCGCAGCGGACGTGTCGCTTATGCAGTGCTGTCGGAGGGCGGTTTCCTCGGCATGGGCAGCAATCTGCACGCGATCCCCTGGAGCGCGCTGACGCTCGATACCGACGAGAAGGTATTCCGCGTCGATATCACCGCGCAGCGGATCAAGGACGAACCGGGCTTCGACAAGGATCATTGGCCGTCGATGGCCGACGAGACCTGGGGCACGCAGATGCACCAGTACTACAACCGCGATCCGTACTGGACGACGACGTCGGTGGATCCTGTCGCGGTGCGGGATCGGGGGCTTTGATCCGGCTTTGATTTTTGGCTTCGGCCCAGCGTTTGCCCGTCATACAGTCGTCGGGCGAATCGCTGATTCTTCTTTCCGTTGCCGTCGCGGCGGCCGTCCTGCCGGACGGCCGCCGCGTCTTTAATGAATGCGCAACGTTGGATCGAAAGCGGCACTCCGACATCAGCGCATGCGGAGTGTTCGCCCGCATCCAACATCGAAGCGTCCCGCCGTCCACTCAGATCGAGACGCACAACCGCCCGAAGCCCCGCCGGGGCTCGCTGAAGCGAGGCAGCCATCACCGTCGGCACGGTCATTGCACTTGTTGGCTATGTCAAACAGGAGCAGGACATGATGCGCCATTATCCGGATGCAGCCGAACCGAGGTCGATTCGCACAACGACCATCGTCGCCATCGCCGCGCTAGCCCTTATCGCCGCTTGCGGAACTGGGATTGCGGCACTTCTCGGGCTTCTGCCCGAATCGGAAAATGTCGCGGCCACGGTGACCACGATACCGCTGGTCGATATCTGGCGAAATGAGCCGAGCGCCCCCATCCGGTCGCAGTCCGAAAACCGGGATTCGGGAATGTCCGTGGAGTAGTCACCGGCACGGTTGACGCGAGTCGCATCGACCGTTTCGTTCCCAGCACATCCCCGCTTCACGAGATATTTCCCCTTCCGCCTCTTCCCTTCCAGTCGCAAACGCGCAGCGAGCCGACGGAAATCGATCCGACGAATACTTGCTATGGTTCTCCGACGGCCCCGTTAAAGCGGACCTGGTTACGGGTGAAAAACACAAAACGAAAGCACAAAAAAAAGGCGCCATGTTTCCATGGCGCCTTCAAAAAGTTCTAGCCATTCCGAGGGCCGTGCTAGAACCTGAGAGACGGTACTGAAAAACTGCCTGGAAAGCGGCGCCGCGGCGGCTGCATCAACTTATGACGCGCGCACGATTACCGCACGCTTTCGAAATATAGTTCCATTTTTTATGGTAATGCTGACTAAGTCAAGCAAAATTTAATCGCCGCGGACTGCTCAAAAATTACATTCCTATACAATGAATCGTCGTAGGAAAAAGGGACTTAGGCCTTTACTGAGCGAGGGCCTGGGGCGCTTCAAAGGAAGCTGTATCCTGGAGCGTGTTCCACAATATTGAAATAACGTTTCATAAAAACCACATGAACCAGTCATCGACGCGTCCGGCCGTCATGGATTCCGCGAAGGAAAAAGACGGTTCCGGCGACGAGGTCACCGCGCTCGCGCGCGGCCTGACGGTACTCCGACGGGTCGCGGCCGCCGACGCCCCGCTGTCCAACCGCGAACTTACCGAATTGACGGGCATTCCAAAACCGACCGTCTCCCGGATCACCGCAACCCTTGTGAGCGCAGGCTTTCTGTTTCGTCTGCCCGACAGCGAGCGCTTCGTGCTCACGTCATCGGTGCTGGAGCTGAGCAACGGCTTTCTGCGCAACTTCGACATCCGCGCCCGCTCGCGGCCGTTTCTGATCGAACTGGCCGAGCGGACCTCGCTGTCCGTGCATCTCGCCGTGCGCGACCGCCTCGAAATGGTCGTCATCGATGCGATCAAGCCGCGCTCCGCCGTGCTGGTGTCGCGCCTCGACGTCGGCTCGCGGATGGACCTGAGCCGTACCGCCGTCGGCCGCGCGTATCTGGCGGCGCTCACCGACACGGACCGCGAAAAGCTGCTGATCGGCTTGCAGGCCGCGGCGGGCGACGACTGGGGAAACATCAGCGCCCGGCTCGACGCGGCGCTGCGCGAAACGAACGCGCAAGGCTTCGCGATCGCGACGGGTGAATGGCACGAAGGGCTCAACGCGATTGCAGCCGGCTTCATCGGGCCTTCGGGCGAACGCTACGCGGTCAACTGCGGCGGCTCCGCGCATCAGTGCCCGCGCGACTGGCTCGTTTCGCGCGCAGCGCCCGCGCTGCTCGAGACGATCGACCGGATCGTTCACGAGATCGGCGGCACGCCGGGGCGCCGGCTCGACGCCTGAGCACGGCGAGCGGCAGCCGCGCGCCGCAGCGGCAAGCCGATGAGAAACCCGACATCCCGTTGACGCACGCCTTTCGACCGCGCGAAAACTGTGTAACGGTCGTAATCCGCCGAAAAATACGCCGCTGGACTGTAACTCGGCCCGGGACGTAGCATCATGCTTTCCCGCGCGCCCGGGGAAGCTGCCATAGTCCTCCGCGCGCCCCGCCAGCGCATGCGCATCGGCAACGCGGGCGGGAACGCGCCCGGCAACGGACGCAGCGGCGGACACCAGCACGGCCAACAGGGAGGAGCCGTCAGTCATGCCGATAACGTGTCTGGCCGCGAAGCGCGGCCGCCGTCACGTCACGGTCATCGCGATGAATCACGCATCAATTAGCATCGCGCCGGCATGCGCGATCAACACGAAGCGGCGCCCGGCGAAACACGGCCGCGCGCATCGCGCGTTACACCAGCACGTTTGCCCCATTAAGCCAGCCACCTGATCGAACGATGGACGAACAAAAAAAGCAGCCTGAACCTTCACGCAACGCCGCCCCCGCCAGCCCGCCTCCCGGGCGCGATCCCGGGCCTGGGCCTGGCGCCGTCAAGCGGCATCGCGGCCGCACGATCGCGCTGATCGTCGCCGTCGTGGTGATCGCGGGCATCGTGCTGGTGCGCTGGCATCCGTGGAACAAGACCGCTGACGGCGCGAGCGCGGCAGCGGGCGCCAGCGGCGCACAGGCGGGACGTGCCAGCGGCGGCGGCCGCCGCGGCGGCGCGGGCGGCGCGAACCAGCCGCAACCCGTTCACGTGGCGACCGTGAAGCAAGGCGAAATGCCCGTCGTGCTGAATGCGCTCGGCACCGTCACGCCGCTCGCGAACGTCACCGTACGCACGCAGTTGACGGGCACGCTGCAGACGGTCGCGTTCCAGGAAGGTCAGATGGTCAAGAAAGGCGATCTGCTCGCGCAGGTCGACCCGCGTCCGTATCAGATCAGTCTCGCGAATGCTGAAGGCACGCTCGCGAAGGACACGGCGCTTCTGCAAACCGCCCGTCTCGACCTGAAGCGCTATCAGACGCTGCTGTCGCAAGACTCGATCGCGAGCCAGCAGGTGGACACGCAGGCGTCGCTCGTCAAGCAGTACGAAGGCCAGGTGAAGGCGGACCAGGCGAACATCGACACCTTCAAGCTCGATCTCACCTACGCGCGCATCACGGCGCCCGTCTCGGGCCGCGTCGGCCTGCGCCAGGTCGACGCCGGCAACTACGTGACGCCGGGTGACACGAACGGCGTGGTCGTGATTACGCAGTTGCAGCCGATCAGCGTGATCTTCACGACCTCCGAAGACAACCTGCCCGCCATTCTCAAAGGCATGCGCGCGAACCAGAAGATGTCGGTGACGGCGTACGACCGCAGCAACACGACCTCGCTCGAAGCGGGCTATCTGGAAACCATCGACAACCAGATCGACACCACCACGGGCACCGTCAAGCTGCGCGCGACCTTCCAGAACAACGAAGGCCTGCTGTTCCCCAACCAGTTCGTCAACACCCGCCTGCTCGTGAACGTCGTGAAGGATGCCGTGATCGTGCCGACTTCGGCGGTGCTGAACGGCTCGATGGGCGCGTTCGTGTATGTCGCGAAACCCGATAACACGGTGACGGTGCGTCAGGTGAAGGTCGGCCCCGTCGACGGCGAGCGCACCAGCATCGCGTCGGGCCTGCAGGTCGGCGAGCGCGTCGTGATCGACGGCTCGGACCGGCTGAAGGAAGGCGCGAAGATCACCATTCCCGCCGATCGTCCGCGTGGCGCGTCGGGGGCTTCGGGCGCATCGGCGGCCCATGCGGCTTCGGGCGCATCGGGTGCCGCGGGTGCGATCGGTGCCTCGGGCGCGCACCGTCACCGGCACGCGTCGCAGACGTCGGCGGAATAAGGCACGGCTGATACCGCATGAATCCATCCCGCGCCTTTATCCTCCGCCCGGTCGGCACCGCCCTTCTGATGGCGGCGATCATGCTGGTCGGGCTCGTCGCACTGCGTTTTCTGCCGCTGTCCGCGCTGCCCGAAGTCGACTACCCGACCATCCAGGTGCAGACGTTTTATCCGGGCGCGAGCCCGGATGTGATGACGTCGTCGGTGACGGCACCGCTCGAACGCCAGTTCGGGCAGATGCCGTCGCTGAACCAGATGTCGTCGCAAAGCTCGGCCGGCTCGTCAATCATCACGCTGCAGTTCAGCCTCGACCTGCCCCTCGACGTCGCCGAGCAGGAAGTGCAGGCGGCCATCAACGCGGCGGGCAACCTGCTGCCGTCCGACCTGCCCGCGCCGCCCATCTACGCGAAGGTCAACCCCGCCGACGCGCCCATCATCACGCTCGCGATCACCTCGAAGACGCTGCCGCTCACGCAGATCCAGGACATCGCCGACACGCGCCTCGCGCAGAAGATCTCGCAGGTCGCGGGCGTCGGCCTCGTGAGCCTGTCGGGCGGCCAGCGCCCCGCCGTGCGCATCCAGGCCAATCCGCGCGCGCTCGCGTCGTACGGGCTGAATCTCGACGATCTGCGCACCACGATCTCGAACCTGAACGTCAACACGCCGAAGGGCAACTTCGACGGCCCGTCGCGCTCATACACGATCAACGCGAACGATCAGCTGACGGACGCCGACGCGTACAAGAGCGCAGTCGTCGCGTACAAGAACGGCCGCCCGGTGATGCTGACGGACGTCGCGACCATCGTGGCCGGCGCGGAGAACACGAAGCTCGGCGCATGGGTCGACAATACGCCCGCGATCATCCTGAACGTGCAGCGCCAGCCGGGCGCCAACGTGATCCAGGTGGTGGACAGCATCAAGAAGCTGCTGCCGACGCTGCAGCAGTCGCTGCCCGCCGCGCTCGACGTGCAGGTCGTCACCGATCGCACCACGACGATCCGCGCGTCCGTACGCGACGTGCAGTTCGAACTGATGATGTCGGTCGTGCTCGTCGTGCTGGTCATGTATCTGTTTCTCGCGAACATCTACGCGACCATCATCCCGAGCTTGTCGGTGCCGCTCTCGCTGATCGGCACGCTCGCCGTGATGTACCTGTGCGGCTTCTCGCTGGACAATTTATCGCTGATGGCATTGACGATCGCCACCGGCTTCGTGGTCGACGACGCGATCGTGATGATCGAGAACATCGCGCGCTACGTCGAGGAAGGCGAGACACCGTTAGAGGCCGCGCTGAAAGGCTCGAAGCAGATCGGCTTCACGATCATTTCGTTGACGGTCTCGCTGATTGCCGTGCTGATCCCCCTGCTCTTCATGGGCGACGTGGTCGGGCGGCTGTTCCATGAGTTCGCGATCACGCTCGCGGTGACTATCGTGATCTCGGCCGTCGTGTCGCTCACATTGGTGCCGATGATGTGCGCGAAGCTCTTGCGCCACACGCCGCCGAAGGAAAGCCACCGCTTCGAAGCGCGCGCGCACGCGGCTATCGACTGGGTGATCGCACGTTATGCCGTCGCGCTCGAATGGGTGCTCAACCGGCAGCGCTCGACCCTCGTCGTCGCCGTGCTGACGTTGGTGCTGACGGCCGTGCTGTACGTCTACATTCCAAAGGGCTTCTTCCCGGTACAGGACACGGGCGTGATCCAGGCGATCACGCAGGCGTCGCAGTCGGTGTCATATGCGTCGATGGCCGAGCGCCAGCAGCAGCTCGCCGCGGAAATCCTGAAGAATCCGAATGTCGAAAGCCTGACCTCGTTCATCGGGGTGGACGGCAGCAATATCACGCTGAACAGCGGCCGCATGCTGATCAATCTGAAGCCACGCGACGACCGCGACGCGACCGCCAGCCAGGTGATCCGCCAGTTGCAGCAGGACACGTCGCACATTCCCGGCGCGACGCTCTACATGCAGCCGGTGCAGGATCTGACCATCGATTCGACCGTCAGCCCGACGCAGTACCAGTTCATGCTGACCGATCCGAATATCGACGAATTCGCGACCTGGGTGCCGAAGCTAATGGAGCGCCTCGCGCAGTCGCCTGAAATCGTCGACGTCGCGACCGATCTGCAGAACAATGGCCAGTCGGTGTATGTCGAGATCGACCGCGCGTCGGCGGCCCGTTACGGCATCACGCCCGCCACCGTCGACAACGCGCTCTACGACGCATTCGGCCAGCGCATCATCTCGACGATCTTCACGCAGTCGAACCAGTACCGCGTGATTCTCGAAGCGCAGCCGACCATGCAGCACTACACGGAGTCGCTGAACTCGATCTATCTGCCGTCGTCGACGTCGTCGGGCGGACAAGTGCCGCTCAACTCGATTGCGAGCTTCCACGAAAGGCCCGCGCCGCTGCTCGTCACGCACCTGAGCCAGTTCCCGGCCACGACCGTCTCGTTCAATCTCGCGCCGGGCGCGTCGCTCGGCGCGGCCGTGAAGGCGATCCAGCAGGCGGAAAAAGACATCGGCCTGCCCGCTTCGTTCCAGACGCGCTTCCAGGGCGCGGCCCTCGCGTTCCAGGCGTCGCTGTCGAATGAACTGTTCCTGATCCTCGCCGCCATCGTCACGATGTACATCGTGCTCGGCGTGCTGTACGAGAGCTTCGTACACCCGATCACGATTCTTTCGACGTTGCCGTCGGCGGGCGTCGGCGCGCTGCTTGCGCTGCTCGTCACGGGCCACGATCTCGACATCATCGGCATCATCGGCATCGTGCTGCTGATCGGCATTGTGAAGAAGAACGCGATCATGATGATCGACTTCGCGCTCGAAGCCGAGCGCGAACACGGCAAGTCGCCGCGTGAAGCGATCTATCAGGCCTGTCTGCTGCGCTTCCGCCCTATCCTGATGACGACGATGGCGGCGCTGCTCGGCGCGCTGCCGCTGATGCTCGGCACGGGCGCGGGTTCGGAACTGCGCCGTCCGCTCGGTATCGCCATTGCGGGCGGCCTGATCGTCAGCCAGTTGCTGACGCTCTTCACGACGCCCGTGATCTATCTCGGCTTCGATTCGATTGCGCGGCGTCTGCGCGCGCGCTTTCATCGTGAAGGTCATGGCGAAGGTCCGACCCGGCCTCCCGTCACCGACGCCGACGCCTGAATGAAGAGGCCGAACCGATGAACCTGTCGCGCCCCTTCATTCAACGCCCGGTCGCCACCACGCTGCTCGCGATCGGCATTGCGCTGGCGGGCCTCTTCGCATTCGCGAAGCTGCCCGTCGCTCCCTTGCCGCAGGTCGATTTCCCGACCATCTCGATTCAGGCGAGCCTGCCAGGCGCGAGCCCCGAGACGGTCGCGACCAGCGTGGCCAGCCCGCTCGAACGGCATCTCGGCACGATTGCCGACGTCACGGAGATGACCTCGTCGAGCTCGGTCGGCTCGGCGCGCATCACGATGCAGTTCGGCCTGAACCGCAACATCGACGGCGCCGCGCGCGACGTGCAGGCGGCCATTAACGCGGCGCGCGCCGACCTGCCCGCGAGCCTGCGCTCGAATCCGACCTACCACAAGGTCAATCCCGCCGACGCGCCGATCCTCATTCTCGCGCTCACGTCGAAGACGATGACGGCGGGCCAGTTGTACGATTCGGCGGCGACCGTGCTGCAGCAGTCGCTGTCGCAGGTGGACGGCGTCGGCGAAGTCGACGTGAGCGGCTCGGCGAATCCGGCCGTGCGCGTCGAACTGGAACCGCAGGCCCTCTTTCACTACGGCATCGGTCTCGAAGACGTGCGCGCGGCGCTGGCGTCGGCGAATGCGAACAGCCCGAAGGGCTCGATCGAGTTCGGCCCGAACCACGTGCAGCTCTACACGAACGACCAGGCGAAGAAGGCCTCGCAATACAAAGATCTCGTGATCGCGTATCGAGACGGCGCCGCCGTGCATCTGTCCGATGTCTCCGAAGTCGTCGATTCCGTCGAAGACCTGCGCAACCTCGGCCTGATGAACAACGAGCGCTCGGTGCTCGTGATTCTTTACCGGCAGCCGGGCGCGAACATCATCGAGACGATCGACCGCGTGAAGGCGATGATCCCGCAGCTGAAGGCGTCGCTGCCCGCCGCTGTCGAAGTCACGCCGACGGCCGACCGCTCCACCACCATCCGCGCCTCGCTGAAAGATACGCAGTTCACGCTGATGATCGCGGTGGCGCTCGTCGTGATGGTCGTGTTCCTGTTCCTGCGCAACTGGCGCGCCACGCTAATTCCGAGCGTCGCCGTGCCGATCTCGATCATCGGCACGTTCGCAGCGATGTATCTGCTCGATTTTTCGATCGACAACCTGTCGCTGATGGCGCTGACCATCGCGACGGGCTTCGTGGTCGACGACGCGATCGTCGTGCTGGAGAACATCTCGCGGCATATCGAGAACGGCATGCCGCGCATGAAGGCGGCTTTCGTCGGCGCGCGCGAAGTCGGCTTCACGGTGATGTCGATCAGCATCTCGCTCGTAGCCGTGTTTCTGCCCATTCTGCTGATGGGCGGGATCGTCGGGCGGCTGTTCCGCGAGTTTGCGTTGACGCTGTCGCTGGCGATTGGCGTGTCGCTGATCGTGTCGCTCACGCTCACGCCGATGATGTGCTCGCGCCTGCTCTCAGAGCCGCACGAAAAGAAAGAGGAAGGCCGTTTCGCGCGCTGGCTGGAGCGGGGCTTCGACTGGATGCAGCGCGGCTATGCGCGCACGCTCGGCTGGTCGCTGCTGCATCCGCGCCTGATTCTGCTCGTGCTGATCGCGACGATCGGGCTGAACGTGTATTTGTACATCATCGTGCCGAAGGGATTTTTCCCGCAGCAGGACACGGGACGGCTGGTGGGCGGCATACAGGCGGATCAGTCCACTTCGTTCCAGGCGATGAAGGTAAAGTTCTCCGAGATGATGAAGATCGTCCAGGCGAACCCTGCCGTCGACAGCGTGGTCGGCTTCACGGGCGGACGGCAGACCAACTCGGGCTTCATGTTCGTGTCGCTCAAGTCGAAGAGCGAGCGCAAGATTTCCGCCGATCAGGTGATCCAGCAGTTGCGCGGGCCGCTGTCGGACGTCGCTGGCGCGCGCACGTTCCTGCAGGCGGTGCAGGATATTCGTGTGGGCGGCCGGCAATCGAACGCGCAGTATCAGTTCACGCTGCTATCGGACTCGACTGCCGATCTCTACAAATGGACGCCGCTTCTGACGGAAGCGCTGCAAAAACGGCCCGAACTCACCGACGTCAACTCCGACCAGCAGCAAGGCGGTCTGGAAGCGATGGTGACGATCGACCGGGCGACAGCGGCGCGTCTGAACATCAAGCCCGCGCAGATCGACAACACGCTGTATGACGCGTTCGGCCAGCGCCAGGTCTCGACCATCTACAACCCGCTGAACCAGTATCACGTCGTGATGGAAGTCGCGCCGAAATACTGGCAGAGCCCTGACATGCTCAAGCAGGTGTGGGTCAGCACGTCGGGCGGCAGCGCGAGCGGCTCGCAGTCGACCAATGCGACGGCGGGCACGGTCACGTCGAGTACGACGTCGAGTGCTTCGTCGGGCGGCACGGGCGGCACGACGTCATCGAGCGCAGCCGCTGTCGCGGGCGATGCCGCGCGCAATCTGGCGAACAACTCGATTGCGGCGAGCGGCAAGTCGAGCGCATCGACGGGCGCGGCCGTGTCGACGTCGAAGGAAACGATGATTCCGCTTTCCGCGATTGCGAGCTTCGGGCCGGGCAGCACGCCGCTTGCGGTGAACCACCAGAGCCAGTTCGTCGCGTCGACGATCTCGTTCAACCTGCCGCCGGGCAAGTCGCTGTCGGAAGTGACGGATATCATCTATCAGACGATGGCTGAGATCGGCATGCCAGGGACGATCCGCGGCAGCTTCCAAGGCACGGCGCAAGCGTTCCAGCAGTCGATGTCCGACCAGCCGATTTTGATTCTCGCGGCGCTTGCGGCGGTTTATATCGTGCTTGGGATTTTGTACGAGAGCTATATTCATCCGCTGACCATTCTGTCGACGTTGCCGTCGGCGGGGGTCGGGGCGTTGCTCGCGCTGCTGCTCTTCAATACCGAGTTCAGCATCATTGCGCTGATTGCGGTGATTCTTCTGATTGGCATCGTGAAGAAGAACGCGATCATGATGGTCGATTTTGCGATCGATGCGTCGCGGCAAGGGCTTTCTTCTCGTGATGCGATTGAGCAGGCTTGTTTGCTGCGATTCCGGCCGATCATGATGACTACTTGCGCTGCGATGCTTGGCGCGCTGCCGCTCGCGTTTGGGCGTGGTGAGGGGGCGGAGTTGCGTGCTCCGCTTGGCCTCGCTATTGTGGGTGGCTTGATTGTGAGCCAGATGCTCACGCTCTATACCACGCCCGTTGTTTATCTTTATATGGATCGGATTCGGGTTCGGTGGGAAGCCAGGCGGAATCGGGGGGCGGCGGCTTCAGGTGCATGAGTTAGGGTTGGTTTTGTCTGCGACGCTGGGTGGGCTGCTAGTGTTTGCGATGGCATCCGGTTTGGTTTTTTGGGCCTTTGCGCTGGCATCCGCGATTTGCTTTCGTGCTTCACGCGTCGCCCCTGTGCGGGGCGGCACCTACTTTTCTTTGCCGCCGCAAAGAAAAGTAGGCAAAAGAAAGCGGCTAACACCGCCAGGCTCTGTTTGCCTGAGGGCCCCCAACCGGTCTTACGCTTCACACGGCAATCACGTGACCCATGTTCGTTGCCAACGCATTGCCTGAGGGCCCCCAAAGGGTCTTACGCTTCACACGGCAACGTCTCTGTTGGCGCGTGTTGCCAACTCTTCGAATAAACGCCTCACCAGGTTCTTACGCTTCACACGGCAACGGCTCTGTTGGCGCGTGTTGCCAACGCTTTGAATAAACGCATCACCCGCTTCGAATACCCATGCACGGGCCAGCGGCAGCGAATGATTTGTGCCGCCCAGGTGGCAAACTGTGTGTAGGTTGTCGCGTCGTATAGCGTGGCGCTCTTACAGGGTAGAACGCCTGCGCTATCGGTCCGAAGTGATGCGTGTGGACCACAAGGGGCCGACACACAGTTTGCCACCTGGGCGGCGGTGGACTATCTGGCACCGCATGCTGAAACGCGGGGGCGTGAAGCGGGTGAGGCGCACTGCAAGAGCGTTGGCAACGAACTTGAATCGAGAAGTTGCCGCGTGAAGTAAGGGACCAGTTGGGGGCCCTCAGGCACGAAGTAATGTTGGCGGTGTGAGCCGCTTTCTTTTGCCTACTTTTCTTTGCGGCGGCAAAGAAAAGTAGGTGCCGCCCCGCACAGGGGCGACGCTTGAAGCACGCTAACAAATCGCGGATGCCCGAGCAACGGCCAAAAAACCAAACCGGATGCCAGAGCAAAGGCCCAAAAAACCAAACCAGATGCCAGAGCAAACCCATGCGGCCCCACCCAGCGTCGCAGACAAAAAAACACCAAACCTTAAAGCTTCTGCGCCATCGCCAGATCAAAAATCCTGACCCACTGCCGGGCCTCGCGTTCGGACCTAACAGGTAAGCGCCACTCCGGATGCGCTGCATCCTTAACATCGACCTTGACCTGCCAGCGTTCCCCATCCCGCACCGGCTGCGCCCCGCGAAGATCCGCAAAAATATACGAACCCCTCAGACCGGCGACCTGCAAGTCACACAACCGCTTCCCTGCCGCGAGGCGAACCCCGCCCCATTCGCCCTTGAGTTCGTGAGTCCAGTCGCCATCGCGAATATTCGCCGACACTTCCTTATGCCGACGCCACCACCACGCAAGTGCCGCAAGCACGAGTGCAGCAAACAGGATCGCAACACCCACGGCCACGCCAAGCCCAAAATGCGCGGAGAGCGCATGAAACGCCTGCACGCAGCCATAAATCAACGCAATCAGAGCAATCAGCGCAACGACGATAGGCATGGCAACGTGTCCTGCAATGGCAGCGCGATATCGAAAACGCAAGCAATATAAACAGCAATCAGATGCCGCGCCGCGTAAAAGGAAAACATCGACCTACGCCCGCTCAGGGCTACTTATGCGTCGCAGCCCACTCCTTGAGCGCCTGCATCGTATTCTCGACATGCTTGTCGGGCGAGAGGCTCGTGTACTCGTAAATGATCTTGCCGTCCGGCGCAATCACATACGACACGCGGTTCGCCATCGATGCATGCATCGGCAGCCCCGCGTCATACGCGTTGATGACCTTCGAGTCGGGATCGGCAGCAACGGGGAATTTGCTGCGGCATTCGCTGACCGAGAACTTCGTCAGCGTGTCGATGTTGTCGTGCGACACACCAATCACGGTCGCGCCGTACTTCTTGTACTCATCCACAGCTTCCGCGAATTCGTGCGCCTCGATCGTGCAGCCCTTCGTGAACGCAGCCGGATAGAAGTACAGCACCACCGGGCCCTTCTTCAACGCGTCGGCCAGCGCGTACGTGTACGTCTTGCCGCCCAGCGATGCCTGCGTCGTAAAGTCTGGCGCGCTGTCGCCCGGCTTGAGCGTCGCGGAAGCCGTCAACGTATACAGCGACATACCCGCGCACAGCACAGCCGCCAGTGCGAATGGCACAATCTTCAGCTTCATGTCGAATCCTCGAATCGTAAGCGCACGATGCCCGTGCAACGCCTCGCGACGCTATGCCTTACAACATGAAGCGTCGAGGCTCAACTTGCGCCCTATATTGGACCACGTTTGACAATTGCGCGTCGTCAGCCGGACAAGTCGGATGGGCACGACGCGCGAGTCAGTCGCCCAGATGCGCGCCAAACCACGCAGCCGCCGACAGATTCAGCTCGGCCAGCACGATCGGCGTGAGTGCGCCGAATTCTTCCAGCGACTGGGCGCTTGCCACGGCAGCCGCATCCTGCGCCTCGCCCGCCGCTTCCGCGATGCTCAGCAGCGCGCCCATCTGCCCCGCCCGCTCGACGATAGCATCGCGAATCAGCGGCGACAGATCGAGCGGATCGAGTGTAGCGTCCGGCGTCGAATCGACGAGCACATGCACAAGCGAGAACACGCCCGTCAGGAACGCGGCGTCCGCAAACGCCTCGTCGTTCGGGCGAATCCAGCGCGCGGCCAGCTCCATGAAGCGCGCGCGCGTACCCGCGAGTTGCACGAGCGGGTCGGAGCGCCACGGTAGATCGCCGCCGCCCGCGTACAGCAGCAGTTGCGCCCAGCGCGCGATCTGCCGCGTGCCCGTCGCGATGATCGCCTCGCGCAGCGACGAGATGTTGCGCCCGAGCCCGAACGCGCTCGAATTGACGAGCCGCAGCAGTTGCATCACGACATTCGGATTGCGCTTCAACTCATCTTCGAGCTCGACGATGCCCGCTTCACGCGCGAGCAGCGCGAGCAGCCGCAGCAGCGAGGTGCGCGACGAGCGCGTGCGGCGCGTCGACAGCACCTGCGGCCGCGCGAAGAAATAGCCCTGGAAGAGATCGAAGCCGAGTTCGCGGGCAAGCGCGAAGTCTTCGCGCGTCTCGACCTTTTCGGCGATCAGCGTCTTGCCGCGACTGGCGAGCGCCTTCGCGAGGCCGGGCAGTTGCGCGCGGTCCGTCTGCAGGAAATCCACCTTGACGATATCCGCGTACGGCAGCGCAGTGAGCAGGTTCGGCGACAGTTCGCACACGTCGTCGAGCGCGATGCGAAAGCCCGCGCGGCGCAAGTCGGCGATGCGCGCGATGAGCCGCGCGTCGAACTGCACCGTCTCGAGGATTTCGAGCACGAAGCGCTCGGGCTCCATCAGATGCACGATGTCGTCGAACAGCAGTTCGCGGCCAATGTTCACATAGCCGCGATGCGCGCCGAGCACGGAGGGCACGCCGATGCCGCCGATCGTGCGCACCACCACCTGCGCGGTGGCCTGCGCGTCGTCGGAGACCTGCGCGTAATTTTTCGCGCTGCCGCGAAACAGCAGTTCGTAAGCGTGCAGTGCGCCGTCGCGGTCGAGAATCGGTTGACGCCCGACATAGACGAACTGCGCCGATGAGATCGCCTCGTCCTCTTCGCCTGCTTGCGCAAACGTTTGGGGGCGGCTGGCTTCGTCGTTTTGAAACGGATCAGGCATGTTTAACGGCTGCTTGGATTCGGAAAACGGCTTGCCTGCGGGGTCGCCAACTCGCGCCCCGTCAGGGGGAATAACGGAGCGCGTTCGCCGCCACTTTAGCGGAATCCACCGGCAATGCACAGGCATCCAGGGTAGCCGCGAATCCTTACCATATGTTATGGCGCTTTTTGTGTCTGAAAGCTAAAGATTCTGTCGCAAACGTCGTTATCCCGTTCTGATGGACGGCCTCGCGCCTGCCCCGATCGGTCGAACGACGGGCATCGCAAGGACGTCCAGCCTCACGACGAACCGGGTAGTCAGCGACACACATGGAAGCGACCAGGATCACCCCAGCCCGCCGGGGCTTGCTGCGCACGGCAATCGACCGGTTCCGCGCGGCCCGTCAGCCCGCGCGCGCGACGGTCGCACCAGGCGCATCTGGTGCGCCAGGTGCTTCGCACGGGCTCGAACAGGCCGCGCATGCCGTCGACTTCCTCGCGCACGTGGCGCGCAATCTCACCTTTCTGTATGTCTCCGAGGCGAGCCTGCGCTTCATCGGCTATCACCGCGAGTATCTGCAAACGGTCACGCTGCACGAACTCGTCGCACCCGGCGACGTCGCCCGTCTCGACGCCGCGCTGCGCCGCGCCGACGAAAGCGGCGTGGTCGAAAAAATCACGCTGGATCTGATCAAGTCGCTGACCTACCCCGTGCCCGTCGAACTGCGCATTGCGCGCAACTGTCACGACGGCATCGAAGGCTATGCGATCGCGGGCTTCGACGTGTCGAGCTGGCGCGCGACGGAAGCGAGCCTCAAGCATCAGCTGCATCACGACAACCTGACGGGTCTCGCGAACGTGCCCGCCCTCGTCGAGGAAATGCGTCACGCGCAGCAGAAGGCGGACGCGACGGGCAAGTCGGCCGCCCTGCTGCTGCTCGATCTCGACGACTACCAGCGCGTGAACCGCGCGCTCGGTTACGACGCCGGCGACGAAATGCTGCGCGACACCGCGCGCCGCCTGTCCAACATGACGACGCAAGGCGAACTTATCGCGCGCATCTCCAGCGACGAGTTCGCGATCCTGCTGCCACCCGCGCATGCGCGCGCCGACACCGCGATCGCTGCCGAAGCGCTCGCGCGGCGTCTGTTGACGGCGATCCAGCAACCGTACACCTTCAACCGCCAGCCGGTGCATCTGTCGGCGAGCGTCGGCATCGCGCTGTATCCGGACACACAGCACTCGGGCGAATCGCCCGAACACGCACCGCGCGACAGCCAGCTCTTGCGCTGGGCGGACCATGCGCTGGCACGCGCGAAGGCGGCAGGTGGCAACACGCTCGCGTTCTACGTACCCGACGACAGTCCCGCTGACGCCGAGCGCCTGAAGCTCGAATCGGACCTGTACGACGGCGTGCGCAATGGCGAGTTCTCGCTGCACTTCCAGCCGATCACGAGCAGTCAGTCGCACGGCGTGGTCGGCGTCGAAGCGTTGATTCGCTGGCAGCACCCTGTGCATGGGCTCGTGCCGCCGTCGATGTTCATCCCGCTCGCCGAATCCGTCGGCCTCATCAACTATCTGGGCAACTGGGTGCTGAAGGCCGCGTGCATGCAGTTGATCCGCTGGGACATACAAGGCATCCGGCTGCAATATGTCGCGGTCAATGTCTCGCCGCAGCAGTTCCGCGATCCGCGCTTCAAGGAAAGCGTGCGCGAGGCGATCGCGCTCACGGGCATCGATCCGCACCGGGTCGTATTCGAGATCACGGAAAGCCTGCTGATGCACGACCCGCAGCACGCGACGGCATTGCTCGAAGAGCTCACGGGCCTCGGCATCCGCTTCGCCGTCGACGATTTCGGCACCGGCTATTCGAGCCTTGCGTATCTGCAACGCTTCCCGCTCGCGAAACTGAAAATCGACCGGAGTTTTGTGGAGAATCTGTTAACCTCGCGCAACGATCAGGCGATCGTCAGCGCCGTCGTGGGTCTCGCGCAAACGCTTGATCTCGAACTCGTCGCGGAAGGCGTCGAAACGGAAGCGCAGCGTGAGCTGCTCACCGAGATGGGCTGCGGTCACATTCAGGGCTGGCTCGTCTGCAAGGCACTCCCATCGGAAGAACTCGCACAGCGCTTCGCATCGCGCGCGCTTCACGTGCATGGTGAAGCGTGACTGACATGACGCGTGTTGATATTGGGCACAGTCAACGTCACGACTTGCCACTCACTGGAACTTGTATGGCTCTTGCGGGACTCTCATGCTAAAGGCTGCGCTGCTTGACCGGCTCTGGGCTCGCATGAACGAGCGCGGCGATTTCCCGATGCTGCAGCAGTCGCTCCGCTCGACGATGGCGGCGATGAACAACGATGACCTCGATTTCAGCGCCCTCGTGCAGATCGTGCTCTCCGACTTCGCGTTGACTCAGAAGGTGCTGCGTCTCGCGAATTCGGCGATGTACATGGCGTTCGGCGGCAACATCACCACAGTCTCGCGCGCGCTAATGGTGCTGGGCATGGATGCCGTCGGGCATCTCGTGGTCGGCCTGAAGATCGTCGATCACTTTCATCACAGCGTGCCGCGCCGTATCGACGCGAAACTCGAACTCAACCGCACGATGCTGTCGGGCTGCGTCGCCCGCAAGCTCACCGAGCGCGGCGATCTGCGCGACGGCGAAGAGGCTGTCGTCTGCACGCTGATGCGCCAGATCGGCAAGCTGCTGGTCGTGTTCTATCTGGATGCGGAGTGGGATCACATTCGCCGCCAGATCGATACGGGCATGGGCGAGAACGAAGCCTGCGAAACCGTGCTCGGCGTGACGTTCCAGGAAATCGGACTCGAAGCGGCGTCGCGCTGGCGCTTGCCGGAGATGATCCGCGTCGGCATGACCGAGTTCGATCCGCTGCAGGACGACGAGCCGCGCCAGGTGCAATGGCTGCGCGCGATCACGAACTACTCGACGGAAGTCGCGAACGTGCTCACGCAGCCGCATCTGCCTCAGGCGCAGCGCGACGTGCGCATCGCCGAGCTTGCGCAGCGCTACAGCCGCACGCTCAACACCGATCCCGAAGTGCTCGTCGACATGAGCCTGACGCTCGCCGAAGAAGAGACCCGCGACGGCGTGATGCGCGAGATCTTCGAACTGCGCGCGAATGCCGATGCGATCGCGCGCGAGACGCTCGATCCCGAGTCGTGCATCCGTGCCGGCGTGAGTGAATTGCAGGCGCTGCCGAGCGACAGCGGACTCGCGCCCGCGCTCGCGATGGCGTCGGAAACGGTGCTCGCGGGTTTGCAGTTCGAGCGCACCGTCGTATTCGTGCGCCATGGCAGCGGCATCTTCAAGGCGACGATGGGCTTCGGTGCAAAGATCGAAGCCGCGCTGCCGAAGCTCAGCTTCGCAACGGCCTTCGCGCCCGACGTGTTTCATCTCGCGATTGCGAACTCGGTCGGCATCTTTATCGAAAACGCGCGCGATCCGAAGATGCGCGCGCGCTTGCCGGACTGGTATCGCCGCGCGTTCGAAGGCGTGCATTCATTCGTGCTGCTGCCCGTGGTGCTGGAGAACAAGTCGACGGTCGCCCTGCTCTATGGCGACTGGGCGCATCATGACGTGCGGCGCCGCATCTCGCAGCGGGAAATGGCCGCGCTCAACGAACTGGCGCGCGAGTTGGGTCGGTTCTTCGCGCATGCGCCTGTGAGCGAAGTCGAAACGCTCTAACGAAAGACGCGCGCCCTCTTCCATCGACGTGCGCGGCTCATGAGTTCGAGCCGCGCATTCTCCCGCATCAATCCTCGATCCGCTCCAGCCCCGTCGCCTCGGCGCTGCGGTCGGCAACGCCTGCCCACGCGGCCGCCACCAGACCCATTTGCGCGACGTCGAGCACCTGCAGACCTTCGAGCCGTCCGCACGCGCTTTCGATGTCGGCCCATGCGCCGCGTTCGAGCGCCTCGACCACCGTCAGCAAGGTGCCCAGCACGCCTTCGCGCAACAGGATGGCGTCGCGGATCGGCTTGGACAGCGCGAGCACATTCAGCGTGTGTTCGAGCGAGCCGCCGAACACCGAATCGACGAACGAGAACACGCCCGTGAGGAACGCGGCGTCGGTTTCGTCACGTCCCGCCTCGGGCAGACGCTGGATGGCCAGTTCCATGAAACGCGCACGCGTCGCGGCGAGTTGCAGCAGCGGATCGTCTTCGAGCGCGACCTTGCGGCCGTCCGCGTAGAGCAACAGTTGTGTCCAGCGCGCGATGCGGTTCGTGCCCGTCGCGTTGATCGCTTCGCGCAAGGTCGTGACCTTGCGTCCCATCGCGAGACCGCTCGAGTTGGCAAGACGCATCAGATGCATGACGAGGACCGGATTCAGCTTCAGCTCGGCTTCGAGCTGCGCGACGGTCGGCTCGCCACCGAGCAGTTGCAGCAGATTCAGCAGCGCGTGGCGCGGCGCGCTGACCTTGCGCGCGGCCGCGCCCTGCGGATGCGCGAAGTAATAGCCCTGGAAGCGGTCGAAGCCGAGATCGAGCGCCTGCTCGTACACTTCCTGCGATTCGACTCCCAGCGCGATCAACAGCTTGCCCGCCGATTTCAGCACGCTCGCAAACTTGGGGAGCATGGCTTGCGGGATGCGGTGCATGTCGATCTTCACGGCGTCCGCATACGGTAGCAGGCGCGCGAAGGTGTCGTTGGCCTGCGCGACGTTGTCGATCACGAAGCGATAGCGGCGCCCATACAGTTCGACGATGCGCGTGATCAGTTGATCGTCCGCGACGATGTCGGGCGGCAACTCGAACATGAAACGCTCGGCGGGCAGGCTGCGGATCGCGTCGTCGAACAACAGCTCGCGCGTGACGGGCAGATAACCGGGATGATTGGCGAGCGCGGCGCGCACGTCGGGCTGCAGGATCGCCTGGATGATGGCTTGCGCCTCTCCCTGCCTGGCTTCCGCTTCCTGCTCGCCGGTTTCGCCGGATTCGCCGGCGTCGGCGGCGGGCGCCTGATACAGCTTGAGTTCGAACGCGCACAACATGTTGTCGCGGTTCAGGATGGGCTGACGGGCAAACGAAACGTTTGCGCGCGCGTCCTGCGCAAAGCCCGGAACGTCTTCTGCCTGGCGTTCCTCAGCGACTGCGGTGGTGGTCATTCCGGTCCCCTGTCCGGCCAGCGTTCGCGCTTCATGGCTTACGCTGGTCCCATGCAAGTAGTTGCGGCGAAGCGTGGCGCTTCGTGCTCTCGTCTGTTGAGTATCGTTCTGGCGGCTTCATCCGACATGTGCGGCTGCACCCGCTGCATATCGAGCCGTCTTTCCCCGTGCGCAGATTTTAGCGCACGCCGCCATGCGCAGGAGCATGAAGAAGCGAAAAAAGACTGGGAAAACAAGGGCAAAAAAAACGGCCGCATGAAGCGGCCGTTCGACGTTCGACGCCGGCGCGACGATCCGCGCCGGACGAAGCGCGCATTACTTCAGCGTGACCTTGACGTCGAAATACTTCGCCGCGAGCTTGTCGATCGTGCCGTCGGCTTTCAGTTCCTTGAGCGCCTGA
The DNA here is from genome assembly GCF_900100565.1 of Paraburkholderia steynii. Lineage (NCBI taxonomy): Bacteria > Pseudomonadati > Pseudomonadota > Betaproteobacteria > Burkholderiales > Burkholderiaceae > Paraburkholderia > Paraburkholderia steynii. The sequence continues at coordinate 205,330 of NZ_FNDI01000006.1, forward strand.
TTGACGGCGTCCTTCAGCTGGGCGTCGCCCTTGCGCAGACCGAAGCCGACGCCCGAACCAAGCAGCTTTTCATCCGACACGGCCGGGCCGGCGAATTCGAATCCCGCCCCTTGCGGCTTCTTCAGGAAGCCCTTCGACGCCGCTTCCCCGTCGAGGAACGACGCATCGAGACGGCCCGCGACGAGGTCCGCATAGACCTGATCCTGCGCCTGATAAGGAATCACGTCGACACCGAGGGGCGCCCACTTCGCCTTTGCGTAGGCCTCCTGGATCGAGCCTTGCAGCACGCCGACGTGCTTGCCCTTCAGCGACGCCGCTGTCGGCTGCAAACCGCTGCCCTTCTTCGCGATCACCTGGTTGGGGATCACGTAGATGGGATCGGTGAAGTCGATGACGGCACGGCGCTGGTCGGTGATCGACATGTCCGAGTTGATCGCGTTGAACTTGCGAGCCTGAAGCGCGGGGATCAGGCCGTCGAACGCATTCTCGACCCATACGCATTTCGCCTTGAGCTTGGCACAGACGGCGTTGCCGATATCGATGTCGAAGCCCTGCAGGTCACCGGCGGGCGACTTCGATTCGAACGGCGCATACGATGCCTCGACGCCGAAGCGGATTTCCTTGATCTCGGCTGCCGTTGCGGTCGTTACCGTCACTGCCATCAGGGTGCCCGCCACTGCGGCGAGCGTGGCCATCTTTTGCCAACTCATTTTCATTAAAGCTTTCCTCAAGAAGTGCTTGTGGCGGAATGCCCCGCCTTGGGCGTGCCGCGATCATGGGCACGCCAAAAATACGGTTCAAACGCCGTCGTCCGGTTTGGTGCGGCGCACAAGGCGACGCGAGCGCGGGATTTTACAGGGTCTTCCTCAGCCCCCGGTCGAGTGCGCCGGTTTTGCGTGTCGCGGTGCGCTGATCGAGATCGGCTCAAATCAGAAAAATCCTGTCGCAACGACGCAATCCTCCTTAGGAAATTCGCCAGCACACAAGAAACAGCTAGAGGTTGTGATGCAAATCTGTCGATCGATTCAGACGACTGGCATGCCGTCGTGCTTGCGGCGTGTCAGCGTACCCGGCGACACACGACGACGCAATACGCCTTTAGGCTAATACGCCAATTGCTTCGTATTGCGTATGATATTTTCACTAAGGATTCCGACATTATTTTTTTACAGAAAATAGTGTCGACGTCCCTTGCTTTCCACGCACCCCAGGCGAATCTTCGAGCATCGACTGCAATGAAACACAGCACGACCATTCCGCTGACACCACTAGCGACCAGTCTGGGCGACGTCGACGCGCCGCCATCGGGGCCGCGCTTCAAGCGACGCTTTCACGTCATGGCCAAGCCGACGGGGTCAGCCTGCAACCTCGATTGCAAGTATTGCTTCTATCTGCACAAGGAGCAGTTGCTCGAACAGCGCCGCGGCGATTTCATGAATGACTCGACGTTGGAAACGTTTGTCCGCCAATACATCGAAGGGCAGGACGGCGAGCAGATCGTCTTTTCCTGGCAAGGCGGCGAGCCGACGCTCATGGGGCTCGACTTCTTTCGCAAGGTCGTGCGCCTGCAGGAGAAGTACAAAAGCGCGGGCCAGCGGATTGAAAACAACCTGCAAACCAACGGCACCGCGCTCGACGACGCGTGGTGCGCGTTTCTCAAACAGCACGATTTTCTCGTCGGCCTGTCGATAGACGGGCCGCGCGAGCTGCACGACGCCTACCGCGTGTCGCGCTCGGGCAAGCCCACATTCGACAGGGTCATGCGGGGGCTCGAATGCATCCACCGTCACGGGGTCGCCTTCAATGCGCTCGCTGTGATCAACCGGCTCAACGCACGCAGACCGATCGACGTTTATCGCTTCCTCACGCGAGAAGTCGGCGCGACTTACCTGCAGTTCAATCCGTGCGTGGAGGCCAGGACATTCAAACAGGTCGCGCCGCAATTCTGGGACGAGGCATCGATTCCTGTGGTCGGCACCGAACGGGCGAAACCGGGCGCGGCGGATTCCGTCGTCACAGACTGGTCCGTCGATCCCGATGACTGGGGCTATTTCCTGAGCCGCACTTTCGACGAGTGGCATCGCGAAGATCTGGGCCGGGTGCTGGTCAACCTGTTCGAAACGGCCGTCGCGCAGACCATGGGCATGCCCTCGCAACTCTGCATCACCGCCCCTTTCTGCGGCAAGGGGCTCGCGATGGAGCACGACGGCCGCGTCTACTCCTGCGATCACTACGTCTATCCCGAATACGAACTGGGCGACATCTTCAGCCACCCGCTTCATCACGTTGCGTTTTCGGAGCGCCAGAAAGCCTTCGGATTCGGCAAGAAGGACACCCTTCCAAAGTACTGCCTGCAATGCCCGCACCTGAACCTGTGCTGGGGCGAATGCCCGAAGAACCGGCTCGTTCGTGCGCCGGACGGTGAGCCCGGACTCAACTACCTATGCCCGGGGATCAGGCAGTTTCATTCGCACGCCGGCCCAAGGCTGCGGCAGATCGCCCGCAGCCTCCACGCCGGATAGCCGGGCCCGCCCGCCCTCCACGCGTTCGAAAATGAGACGGATGCAAGTCCGTCTACGTCGCCTCCTGCCGCCTCCTTTTCGCAGGAGATTTTCAAGTGCCGCACCCATAGCCAGCAAAAGCAATCGATGGAAAAAAAGACCCTGTTTCTTAGACACATGCTCAAACGCAAGGTCGTCACGGCGCTGTCCGCGGCGGTATCCGGATGGCTCGCGTTGAGCCCCGTCGCGCACGCAGCCGACACCACCCGGCCGCCGAATATTCTTGTCATCTTCGGCGACGACATCGGTCAGACCAACATCAGCGCGTATGGCCAGGGTGTCGTCGGCTACCAGACACCCAATATCGACCGCCTCGCCCACGAAGGGATGATGTTCACCGACTACTACGCGGAGAACAGTTCGACAGCGGGCCGCTCTTCGTTCATCACGGGGCAATCGCCGTTGCGCACGGGCTTGAGCAAGGTGGGTGTTCCCGGCGTGCCGCAAGGGCTGCAGGCATCGGATGTCACGATCGCCCAGGCGTTGAAGCCGCTCGGCTACGCGACGGGCCAGTTCGGCAAGAATCACCTGGGTGACCGCAACGAGTATCTGCCGACTGTCCACGGCTTCGATGTGTTCTACGGCAACCTCTATCACCTGAATGCGGAAGAAGAGCCGGAACGTCCGTACTGGCCGAAAGCCGACACACCGCAGGGCAAGGCCTATGCGAAGTATTTCATGCCGCGCGGCGTGATGGACTGCAAGGCCTCGGACCATGACGACCCCACCGTCGATCCGCGCTTCGGCAAGGTCGGCAGACAGGTCTGCACGGACACGGGCCCGCTCTCGTCCAAGCGCATGGAAACCATCGACGACGAGACGACAGGCCGCGCCATCGACTTCATGAAGCAACAGGCCAAGTCGGACAAACCGTTCTTCGTCTGGATGAACACCACGCGCATGCACGTGTTCACCCACGTGCGCCCAGAGTACAAGGACAAGGGCGGCATGGCCGGCAACACCTACGCGGACGGCATGTGGGAGCACGACCAGGACGTCGGCAAGCTGCTCAAGTCGCTCGACGAAATGGGGATCGCCGACAACACGATCGTCGTCTACACGACGGATAACGGTCCGAACCAGTTCACATGGCCGGACGCCGCAACAACGCCGTTCCGCAACGAGAAAGACTCCAACTACGAAGGCGCGTTCCGCGTGCCTGCCATGGTGCGCTGGCCCGGCCACGTCAAGCCGGGACAGGTCTCCAATGAAATTTTCTCGGGCATGGACTGGTTCCCCACGCTGCTCGCGGCTGCCGGCGACACCAGCATCAAGGAGCGGCTGCTGAAGGGCGCGAGCATCGGCGGACAATCCTTCAAAAACCATCTGGACGGCTACAACCAGTTGCCGTACCTGGAAGGTAAGCAGGCGAAAAGCGAGCGCAAGGAGTTCTACTACTTCGATGACGACGGCGTTCTGGTCGACATGCGTTACGGCGACTGGAAGTTCGTCTATTGCGAACAGCGCGCTCCTGGCGGCTTCGCGGTGTGGAACAACCCGCTGACCTGCCTGCGCGTGCCGAAGATCTTCAACCTGCGCATGGACCCGTACGAACGCGCTGACGTCGTCTCCGACCAGTACTACGACTGGACGACCAAGAACGTCTATGTGCTCTACGGCGCGATTGCGGAGACGGCGAGGTTCCTCGACACCTTCGTCGCGTATCCGCCCGCGCAGACGCCTGCCAGCTTCACGGTCGATGGCATACGTGCCGGCGTCGATGCCGAAATCGCGCGTAACAACGCGCGCACCAAAGCGATGACCAAAAAGGACGACTGACGCGCCATCCCGTCTCGCGAGGCACGCGCTTCCCGCGTGCCTCGCGGCTGACGGCGCACCAGGCACCCGATTCACGACGCCTGCTCGCATCGACATCATTCTTCGAAGGCTATGCCTGTGATTAGACCGATCCTGTTGATCATGCTCAGCATGGCCGCCTCCGGCTGCACGATGCCGCGATCCATTTCCGTGCTCGGCTCGTTCTTTCCGGACTGGCTCTTTTGTGCCATCGCCGGGCTCGTGCTCGCACTGATCGTGCGCGGCCTGCTGATCCGGCTCGGACAGGAGCGCACATTCGGGCCGCCCGTCATCGTGCAACCCACGTTGATGCTGCTCTTTTCGCTGCTGGTCTGGCTGGTCTTCTTTTAACGCTGCAACACCGTCAATCAGAGCCTTCCGATGGCCGTTCGCCCCAACACATTGAAAAGCAGAAAGTGGCCCGCGCTGACGCTTGCCGTCATCACGCTGGCTCTGCTCGCCTACGTCATCTGGCGCGTGGATACTTCACCCGGCACCGACGACGCCTATGCCCAGGCCGACACCATCGACGTCGTGCCCGACGTCAGCGGACGCATCGTCGAGATGGCCGTCAAAGATAATCAGCGGGTCAACAAGGGCGACCTGCTGTTCCGTGTCGATCCGCGCCCGTTCGAAGATGAACTCGCGCGAGCCAAAGCGTCGCTCGTCGCGCTCGACAAGCAGATCGCGCTCACGCGGCGCGTGGTCACGGCACAGCAGTACGGCGCCGATTCCGTGCATGCTCTCGTCGAACGCGCCCGCGTCACAGCGGCGCAAACGGCGGAAACGCTGCGGCGCACGCAGCCTCTGCTGGCGCCGGGCTACGTGTCCGCCGAGGACGTCGATCGGGTCCGCACCGCGCAACGCGCGGCCGAGGCCGACCTGGTCGCCGCGCGGCTCCAGGCCCAGCAGGCCACCTCGGCCGTCACGGGCGTCGATGCGCTAGTCGCGCAACGCGACGTGGTCCTCGCCGACATTGCGCTGATGCAGTTCCGCCTCGACATGACGACGGTGCGCGCTCCCTTCGACGGCCGCGTGGTGTCGCTGAAAACTTCCGTCGGCCAGTTCGCTTCGGCGCTCAAACCGATCTTTACGCTGATCGATACACGGCACTGGTACGTCGTCGCCAACTTCCGCGAGACCGAACTGAAGAACATTCGCCCCGGCACGCCCGCTACCGTTTACCTGATGAGCGATACGGGCAAGCGCTTCAAGGGCAAGGTCGATTCGATCGGCTATGGCGTGCTGCCCGACGACGGCGGCCTCGTGCTCGGCGGACTGCCGCGCGTACAGCGCAGCATCAACTGGGTACGCGTTGCGCAGCGGTTTCCCGTAAAGATCCTGGTCGATCAACCCGATGCGGAACTGTTCAGGATCGGCGCGTCGGCCGTCGCGCAGTTGAACCCGCAACTGAACCCGCTGGCCGCCGATAAACCACGTTCCTGAGTCCGCGATGAACCTGGCCGACTACGTGCCGGAGCCTCTCCAGGCTCTGGCGAGCTTTTTCCGCGAGGAACTGACTGAGGCGCGTCCCGGGCGCGTCGCTCAGGCAACCCAATTGGGCTCGCTCTGTCTGCTCGTCGTCTTTGTGTCGATGACACTGAGCGTGCCGATGATCGCCGTGTCCCTGATCGTGCTGTTCTACGGCGTACAGCAGAACGCGTTCTTTACGAAGGTGGTTGCCGTCGTATTCGTCGTCGCGACCGTGCTCGACGTCGGCGCCCTGTTTCTGGTGCTCAAATACGCTTACGGTTATCCGTTGATCCGCATCGCGGCCGCCGGGCTGATTCTGTTCGGCAGCATGTATCTGATGCGCGTCAACAAGCTCGGACTGATGTTTTTCGCGGTTGCGCTGGTGGCAGCCTACGGTCAAACCATCCCCGATTCGCTGGACTTTCCCGAAATCGCGGTACGCGCGCTGATGTGGGCGGTCGTCGCGGGCATGTATCCTGTTTTGCTCATGGTGATCGTGTGCGGCTTTCTGTTCCCTTCCCGTCCCGTCGCCCTGTTGCAGCGCGAATTGCATCGTCAGCTCTCCGATGTATCGGCGCGTCTCGAGCAGATGCGCGGAACGACGCTAACGGATGCATCAGCGGCATCGCCTGCCACACGCATCGAAAAAGACACGTTGGCGCTGCAAGGGCTGCACACCTTCGCCACGTCGGACGACGCCGGCTATCGCGCGATCGCGCCGTACTGGAAAGCGTGCATCGCCGCCGTCGGCTACCTGCGCGCGAAGACGAATGCGCTCGCTGCACGCCCGCTGCCGATGGGCGATGCCGGACGTGCGCTCGTGAGCAGGCTGAGAGACGAAGTGGCGGCGCTGAACGCGTCGGTCGAGCAGGCCGAGCCGTATCGCGGCACATGGATACCGACCCATGCTGAACGCGCAACCGCCACGACGTTCGGTCTGGACGGTCTATGCCATACCTTGCAAGATCTGGCGCGTTTCGACCTTGGGCAACCGGCGCCGAAGGCGCCAAAAGACGCATTGTTCGTCCCCGACTCGCTGACGAACCCCGTGTATCTGCGCTTCGCGCTCAAGGTGACGCTGGCCGCATTGATCTGCTACGTGTTCTATCACGGCGCGCAGTGGGACGGCATCCACACCAGCCTGCTGACCTGCGTGATCGTCGCGTATCCCAGCACGGGCGCGTCGTTCCAGAAAATGATGCTGCGCTGTGGCGGTGCGCTGATCGGCGCGCTGCTCGCTTTGCTTACGACCATCGTCATCATCCCCCGCCTCGACGGCATCTTTGGCTTTCTGCTGATGCTCGCACCGATATTCTTCGCGGGCGCCTGGGTAGCCACGGGCTCCGAGCGCTCGTCCTATATCGGTACGCAGTTCGTGTTCACCTTCGCGATGGCCACGCTGGAAAACGGCTTCGGTCCGTCTGCCGACCTGGGCGAGATTCGCGACCGCGCGATCGGCATCCTGATTGGCATCGTCGTGTCGGCCGTGGTCTACACGTTCATCTGGCCCGAGAGCGAGGTGAATACGATCCGCCAGAAACTCGCCGATGCGCTGCGCGAAGCGGGCAAGCTCATTCGTCACCCGGACTGCGCGGGCGGTTCCGAACAGTTGGACTACCTGCAACAACGCGTGGCGTGCTGGAACGCGCTCAAGAACTGCGAAGACATGGTCGAGCGCGTGGCGATGGAAGTCAACCTGCCATCCGCCACGCGACAAACGATGCTGCAACGTGCCCGCGACGTTCTGCATGGCGGCCGAAGGATTGTCGATCAATGGGACGTCCTGCGTGACAGGCTGGGTGCCGAAGGCCACGAAGAACCTGCCGTCGATCAGGCATGGGACGCATGGCGTCAGCAGGTCGCAGAGGCGCTCGACCACTACGCTGACGGCCTGGCTGCGCAACCGCCCGTGGCCACCCCGCCCCGCTCGCTGCCCGCTGCTCCATCCGCCGACGTGCGATCGCCCCTCGTCACACAAGCGCGGCACCTGGCCACGCAGATTATCGAACTACCGGATTGGACGACGACGGTTGCTTCCGGCATCGACACCGCCGCTACGCAACCGGGAAAGAGCATTTGACATGGCAAACTCACTCTCTCGCTTCAGGCTCGACATACTGATCTGCTGCGCAGCGCTGCTGTCGGGCTGCGCGTTGATCCACAACGATACGCCGCCGCACGCGCAGATCACGCCCGAACAGATCCGGCTTGCCGACGACATCCATCTCGCCCACGACGGCTGGCCCGACGCTCAATGGTGGAAGCGCTACGACGACCCGCAGCTCGACGCTCTGATCCAGCGCGCGCTGCTAGGTTCACCGACTATCGCGATGGTGCGCACGCGTGTGACTCAGGCGGGGTCCCAGGCGGACGTGCTCCGTGCCGGCACGGGCCTGCAAATGGCCGCGTTCGCGCTCATCAACGAGCAACGCGCATCGGCGAACGGTTTTCTGGGTCCTTATGCGCTGAATCTGCCGCGCCTTGGCATCACGGGTCCGTGGTACACGGAAGGTGCGCTCGGGGCCGTCGCCGATCTCAATATCGATTTGTGGGGCATGCACCGCTCGGCCGTCGAAGCCGCGCTCGGTGTGCAAAATGCGCGGATCGCCGAAACGGCCGCCGCGGAACTGGATATTTCGTCGGGCGTCGCGCAGCTCTACTACAGCATGCAGACCACGTATCGGATGCTCGATTTGCTGCAACAAACGCGGGACGCACTTGACTACGCGGTCGACGCGCATCGAGGCAAGGTCCAGCACGGACTGGAAGCAAACACGCCATTGCATGGCGCGCGCGCGCAAGTGCTGGCCGTTGACCGCCAGATCGTCGCCGCACAAGGACAGGTCAAGGAACTGCGCGAATCGATCCGGGCGCTGGTCGGCGCGGGACCCGATGATCTGGACGACATCCAACCCGTGCCGTTGCCCCAAGTGGAAGCGAGCCTGCCCCGTACGCTGCAATATGAACTGCTCGCCCGACGCCCCGATCTTCAGGCCATGCGCTGGTATGTGCAATCGTCCTTCAGCCAGATCGATGCCGCCAAGGCTGCTTTTTATCCCAGTCTGGACATCAAGGCGTTGATCGGTCTCGACTCGCTTCACCTCGACAGGCTATTTCGCAGCGCCAGTCAACAGATCAACCTGATACCGGGTCTCTACCTGCCGATCTTCGACGGCGGCCGTCTGAACGCCAACCTGCATCGCACGCGCGCCGCCAGCGACATGCTGATCGAACAATACAATCAGGCGGTGCTCAACGCAGTACGCGACGTCGCCGTCAGCAGCAACCGTCTGCAGGCGCTCGATGACGAGCGCGCACTTCAAGTGGAAAAGATCGGCGCAACCCGATTCGCGCAAGAATCAGCCGAGGCGTACTACACGCGAGGTCTCGCGAGCCGTCAGATTGCAACCGAGGCCCGCCTGCCCGTGCTGGCTGAACAGATGGCGCTTTTGCTACTCGATGGCCAGCGCCTCGCGCAAGGCATCGCGCTAACCAAAGCGCTGGGTGGCGGCTATGCAAGCGACACAGCCAAACCGTAAACTGCGCGCCCGCCCGGGCTACGCGAGTTGCGAGTGCGTTTGGTCCGTCGTCTCGACAACCAGAAGCCCCGCCCGTAATCCGGGCTTCACCGTTGCGTTCGGAAACACGATGCGCTCCTCGTCGTGACGCACGACATAGCGATAATCGCCATCGCGCGCGAGCACCGTATCGCGCGTGAAGGCCGTGAAATTGGCCACATCTTTTGCGAGCAGCAACTCGAACGAATCGCTTTGCTTGGTGATCTGATCGATGACGGTAAAGACACGCGGCAGCGGCAAGGAAGCATCGCCAGGCTCACCGGCAATCAGCTGGCGCAACGCTGCATCGGCAGAGGCAAAACGCGCAAGATCGTTCTGCCCGAAGGGGCGGACCTTCCCAAGCTCCAGCGTGCAGGCATCTGCACCGCAAACCTCGGCTGTGAAGTGCGAGTACGTATTGCCTTTGGTGGTGTGCAACAGCACAGCCGCGATCCGCGCATCGCGCAGCCATTCGAACATCGCGCGCGACAATGGCGCACCCGTATGCGGCAGCAGCGCGAACTGCTCGAAAACGGAAGCACGAATCGCAGTGTGCAGATCGACATGCCATCGCGCGCCGGGCGCATCGGATGCCGCGGCGAAGAACTGCTGCGCGATGCGCTCCAGCGCCACTGCACGCGGCGCCTCGTGACTCGCGGGCAACTGCGCATGACGTCCGCTGAACAGCCGGTTCAGATCGTCGTCGATATAACGGCACGACTCACGCATCGCCTGCACGTTGCCGAGTATCACCAGCAGCCGGCAAGCAAGCGCTGTGCGTCCCTGTGCAATGTCGCGCACCACAAACGACAGCAGTTCGATGGGCGCCGTCTCGTCGCCATGAATGCCCGCCGACGTCAGCACGCTGCGACCCTCGCCATCCGCCAACCCGGCGGGCTCGAACTGCAACACACCGTCGTCGATCCATGTCCAACGCACGCCGTTCGCGCACGCGCCCTCGCGCGCATCGTCGGCGGGCCGATGGCCGGCCAGCGTACACGCGAGGAAATCGTCGAGCATCGCCGGCACGGATGAATCAGCGCTGGAAGTCATACAGCGAACCCAGACCGAGAATCTGCGTCAGTTCATCGAGTGCCGTGCGCGATTCGACCAGCAGTTTCGGATCGGCGAGATCGGTCGGCGCGAGACGGTCGCGATAGTGCGTGTCGATCCAGCTATCGAGGCGCGTGAAGAGCTTGTCGTCGATCCACACGCCCGGCGTCACCGCAGCGCGCTCCGCCTCGTTCAGCACGACCCGTAAGCGCAGACACGCAGGGCCGCCGCCGTTCTTCATGCTCTCGCGCAGATCGAACACCAGCACATCGTCGATGGGCGCCGTGCTGGCGACCAGTTCGTCGAGATAAGCGGCCACGCGCGGATTCTCACGGGACTCCTGCGGCACGACCAGAACCTGCTTGCTGCTGGTTCCGTCGTTGAGCAGCAGCAACTGGCTGTTGAACAGATACGACGACACGGCATCGGCGACGCTCACCTGCGCGTCCGGCACTTCGATCACGTTGAACTCGCCATTGAGCTTCGAGAGCTTCGAACGCAGTTCGTCGTACACGGCCTTCTGCTCGACGAACGCAAGCTGATGGCAAAACAGCGTGCGCGCATTGCCGACTGCGATCACGTCGTTATGGAACACGCCTGCATCGATCACTTCGGGGGTCTGTTGCGCGTACACGGTCGCGTCGTCGGCAAGACCGTGACGATGCGCAACCGCGCGGCTCGCCTCGAACGTCTGACGCGCCGGATAGCGCTTCGGCTCCGGCCCACGGCGATATTCGCTGCGTCCATACACGAAGAACTCGACGCCCTTCGCGCCATATTCCGCGCAAAAACGCGTGTGGTTCGCCGCGCCTTCGTCGCCGAGCGCGGGCGTGCCGGGCAATGCCTCATGCACGACGAAGCGCGACGGGTCCGCGAAAATCGCGCGCAGCGTGCGGCGCGTCGCCTCATGCTCGATCGCGCGATGCAGCTTGCTGGTCAGGTTCGCGGGCGTGAAATGCACGCGGCCATCCTGCGTATCCGCCGACGGGCTGACCGTCGCGGCATTCGCCGTCCACATCGCCGATGCCGAACTCGCCGCCGCGAGCAGCTCCGGCGCGTTCTTCGCGACGCGCTCGATCACGCTCGCGTCGTCACCGGAAAAACCGAGCTCGCGCAGCAGGCGGATCGACGGACGCTCCTGCGGCGGCAGCACGCCCTGCTTGAAACCGAGGTCCGCGAGCTGCTTCATCTTGCGCAGGCCCTGCTTGGCAGCGGCCTTCGGGTTCGCGATGGACTTGTCGTTGTTCTGCGACGCGACGTTGCCGAACGACAGCCCCGCATAGTTGTGGGTCGGTCCGACAAGTCCGTCGAAATTGGCTTCAGTGGCTTGCATCGTCGATCCTTAGAAATGAAGACCCGGCGACACGCTCGCGGGCATTTGCAGTTGCGCGCTTTCGACAGAGGCCATCGGGTATGCGCAGTAATCGGCCGCGTAATACGCGCTCGGCCGGTTGTTGCCCGAGCGGCCCGTGCCGCCGAACGGCGCCGCCGAAGAAGCGCCATTGGTCGGCCGGTTCCAGTTCACGATGCCGGCGCGGATCGCGCGCTGGAAGTGCGTCCACAGCGCTTCGTCGTCGGCGAGCAGGCCGGCGGACAGGCCGAACTCGGTGTCGTTCGCGCCCGAGATCGCGTCGTCAAACGAGCCGTAACGGACGATCTGCGCGAGCGGCCCGAAGTGCTCTTCATCGGGCAGGTTCGTCACGTTCGTGACGTCGAGAATGGCGGGCGAAACGAAACCGAGCTTCGGATCGCGCTGCTCCATCTTCAGCAAAGGCTTCGCGCCGTCCGCAATCAGACGTTCCTGCGCTTCGACCAGACGCGCCGCCGCGCGCGCCGAAATCACCGCGCCCATGTACGGCTGCGGATCGGCGTTGTATTCGCCCACGGCAATGCGCGAAGTGACTTCGACGAGACGCGCGAGGAACTGATCGCCGAACGCATCGTTCGGCACGAAGATGCGGCGCGCGCACGTGCAGCGCTGCCCTGCCGACAGGAACGCCGATTGAATCGTGTGATGCACGGCGGCATCGAGATCGGCGACGGGCGCGACGACGAGGGGGTTGTTGCCGCCCATCTCGAGTGCAAGCACGATCTCGGGACGGCCGCCGAACTGCTTGTGCAGCAGCGTGCCCGTGTCGGAACTACCCGTGAAGAACAGCCCGTCGATCTGCCGGTGATTCGCGAGCGCAATGCCCGTGTCCTTCTCGCCCTGCACAAGATTCAGCACACCAGCGGGTAGACCCGCATCGCGCCACACCTCGACGGTCGCGCGCGCCACGCCCGGCGCAAGTTCCGAAGGCTTGAACACAACCGCGTTGCCCGCGATCAGCGCAGGCACGATGTGCCCATTCGGCAGGTGACCAGGAAAGTTGTACGGCCCGAACACAGCGACGACGCCATGCGGACGGTGACGTAGCACGGCTGTGCCGTCGGCCATCGCGGCACGCCGCTCACCCGTGCGCTCGTTGTACGACTGGACCGAGATGTCGACCTTCGCCGCCATCGTCGCGACTTCCGTGCGCGCTTCCCACAACGGCTTGCCCGTCTCGCGGCCAATCGCCTCGGCGATCGATTCCTTGCGCTCGTTGATCAACGCAGCGAAGCGGCGCACGACGGCGACGCGCTCGTCGAGGCTCACGGCCGACCACAATGCGAACGCACGGCGCGCGCTCATCACGGCGCGATCGACGTCTTCCGCCGACGCACTGTTGCCTTCCCACACCGTCGCGCCCGTGCCCGGGTTGCGCGATGCGAATGCGTGTCCTGTGCCGGCGACCCATTCGCCGTCGATGAAAAGCTCGCTCATGTCAGTCCTTATTTCTGTTTCAGGGGCAGCACGCGCACCGGCTCGCCTGCCTTCACGTTCAATGCCTCCGCTTCGTCCGCGGTCAGACGGAACACGCCGTTCTCGACGACGCCCGCCGCGACGCCCGTGCGGAAATCGTCCAGCGACGTGTTCGAGACGAGCGAACGCGGGCCACCTTCCTGCGCTGCGACGGCAGCAATCTCGACGGGCACGACGACGCTTTCGCGCACCGTGCGCAAATCGGAAACGTGGCATTCGAGCACGGGACCCGCGTCGAAAATATCGACGTGATTCTCGTAGCGCAGCCCTTCCGCTTCGAGCATCTTGCGGGCGGGCAACGTGTCGCTATGCGTGAGGCCGATGGCCTGCTGCGCTTCGTCAGGCAGCAGTTCGACGTACACAGGAAAACGCGGCATCAGTTCTGCGAGGAACGACTTGCGGCCGTGCGAGCTGAGATAGTCGGCGGCGTTGAAGTCGATCTGATAGAAATGCGAACCGACCGCGCGCCAGAACGGCGACGTGCCGTCGGCATCGAAATGGCCGCGCAACTCCGCGCAGATGCGCTGCGGAAAGCGCTCGCGAAACTGCGCGATGAACATGAAGCGCGAACGCGACAGCAGGCCGCCCACACCATGCGCGCGATAACGCGGGCTCAGAAACAGCGAACATACTTCCGCGTAGCCCGTCAGATCGTGCGAGATGTTGAGCGCGCGCATGCGCGTCCAGATGCCGAGATCCTGCGACGCATGCACGACCGTGCTCACGCGATAGTTGTAGAACGGCTGCTCGAGTCCCACGGCCGTTTCGATCCCGCAGACGCCGGCGATGTCCTTCGTCTGCGAATCTTCCATCACGAAGAAGTAACCCTTTTCGTGCGGCACGGCCTTGTCTTCGAGCGTGCGACGCACGCGCTCGACGCGCTCGGCGAGCGCATCGCGATCCGGCTTGAAGGTCGTGAGACCGGGACCCGTCTCCTGAGCGAGCGCGACGAGCGCGTCCACATCGCCCGTTTGAACGACGCGAACGACGATCATTGTGCTTCTCCCGTGGTGTGTGTCGGTTCCTGCTGATGCAGCGGCACGCAGCGCACCGTATCGCCGTCCTGCGCGCCAAGCGCATGACGCGCGGCGGCTGGCAGCGGCGCGCCGCCGTCCGTCTGCGCGGGCAGATCCGCGAGCACGCAGCGGAACTCGCCCGGCTTGTTGCTCGCGATCAGATACGTCGCGCCCTGTTGCGCCGATGTTTCGCGCACGGTGCGCGTCTCGTTGCGCTTCACGCACGCGCTGCGTTCAATTTGCGCGGTCAGCACGGGGCCCGCATCGAAGATATCGACGTAGCGGTCCGTCTCGAAGCCTTCTTCCATGTGGATGTCGTACGCGAGCAGCGCCTTTTCATCGGGCTCGCCGAGTACGCGCTGCGCAGCTTCCGGCAGCAGGGGCACATAGATCGGATAGCTCGGCATCACTTCAGCGATGAACGTGCTGCTGCGGCCGCCCGACTGCACTTCGATATCGGCGAAATTGCGGCCGAAGAACTTGCGGCCCACGGCTTCCCAGAACGGCGACACGCCCGTATCGTCCGTCACGCCGAGCAGCAGCGAGAACACTTCGGACGTGAAGCGCTTGCGGTTCGCGGCGATGTACATCATCCGCGCGCGCGACATCAGATGCGCGGCGGCATCGCCGCGCATCGCCGGGTCGATATAGAAACCGGCGAGACGGCTTTTGCCCGTCAGTTCATGCGACATCGTCAGCGCGTGGATCTTGCGGTTCACGTGCAGTTCGCGCGACGCGTGAATGAGGGCGTCGTTGCGGAACACGTAGAACGGTTCCGAATAACCCGCTGCCGCGACGATGCTCGACGTGCCGTGCAGCTTGCCCGTCTCGCTGTCTTCCAGCACGAAGAGATAGAACTCCTCGCCCGGAAAATCGACTTCTGCGCGAAACGAGTCTTCCGACAACGCGACGCGCGCCTCCAGCGCGCGCCGGTCGTGCGGCAGCGAGTGCAGCACGGGCTGCGCGGTGCGCGCCATCTGTTGCAACGCGTCGAGATCGGCCAGGCGGCCAGGGCGGACGAAGAGCATCGTGGTCTCGTGTAATGTGGCTTGAAGGTTACTTCGCGAGCGCTGTTGCGCCGACGACTTCCTCGATCGCCTTTTCGAAGCGCGCGAGACCTTCGTTCATGTCGTCAGCGGAAATGATCAGCGACGGCGCGAAGCGCAGCACATCGGGGCCTGCCATCAGCATGATCACACCGTGCTTGCCGGCTGCCGTGACGAAGTCTTTCGCGCGGCCCTTGTAGGCTTCCGTAAGTTCCATGCCGATCAGCAGCCCCTTGCCGCGCACGTCCTTGAAGATGCCGAAGCGGTCGTTGATCTTCGCGAGCGTCGCCTTGAACTGTTCGCTGCGCGCGCGCACGCCCTCCAGCAGTTTCGGGTCGCTGACGAGATCGACCACTTTCAGCGCGATCGCCGTCGCGAGCGGGTTGCCGCCGTACGTGGTGCCGTGTACGCCGACCTTGAAGTGCGCGGCGAGTTCATTCGTGGTCAGCATCGCGCCGATCGGGAAGCCGTTGCCGAGCGCCTTCGCGGTGGTCAGGATGTCGGGCGTCACGCCCGTGTCCTGATATGCATAGAAGAAGCCCGTACGGCCGACGCCCGTTTGCACTTCGTCGAAAATCAGCAATGCGTTGTGCTGGTCGCAGGCTTCGCGCAGCGCCTTCAGGAATGCGGGATCGGCGGGAATCACGCCGCCTTCGCCTTGCACCGGCTCGACGATCACCGCGCAGGTTTTCGGGCCGATCGCGGCGCGCGCCGCTTCGATATCGTTGTAAGGCAGGTGTTTGATGCCGGCGGGCACGGGGCCGAAGCCTTCCGAGTACTTCGGCTGTCCGCCGACGCTCACCGTGAAGAACGTACGGCCGTGGAACGACTGGGTGAACGAGACGATTTCGTCCTTCTGTGCGCCGTGGCGGTCGAAGGCGACGCGGCGCGCGAGTTTCAGGGCGGCTTCGTTGGCTTCCGCGCCGGAGTTCGCGAAGAATGCGCGGTCGGCGAAAGTCAGCTCTTCGAGGCGTTTTGCGAGGCGCAGGACGGGCTCGTTCGTGTAACCGTTACCGATGTGCCACAGCTTGGCGCCCTGATCGTGCAAAACCTTCAGCAGTTCGGGATGCGCGTGGCCCAGCGCCGTGACGGCGATGCCGCCCGCGAAGTCGATGTAGTCCTTGCCTTGCGTGTCCCATACGCGGGAACCGGCGCCGCGGTCCGGTACGAAAGACGCTGGCGCGAAGACGGGGACCATGACTTCGTCGAAGGTCTGGCGGGTGACATTTTGGTCGTGCATGGCGGGGCCTCGGGGTTTGGTCACTTTGACGGTACTTAGTTTAGGTGACAGTGGGCGGGGCGTCTTGCGTGGAAGCGACGGGTTCTTTTTTTATGTCTGCGACGCTGGGCCGGTTTGGTTTTTTTGTTGCCTTGCGGCGATGGGTGGTTTGCCTGGTTTTTTGCTGGCATCCGGGGGGAGCCTTCGCGGCGCGGGCGATGCCGGTCCGTGTTTTGCTCGTTCCGCTGGCATCCGCGTTTTGCCTTCGGGGCGCGGCAGGTTTGCTTGTTCTAGCCTTTGCGCTGGCATCCGCGCTTTGCCTTTGCGGCGCGGCCGGTTTGCTTGTTCTAGCCGTTGCGCTGGCATCCGCGATTTGCCTTCGTACTTCAGGCGTCGCCCCTGTGCGGGGCGGCACCTACTTTTCTTTGCCGCCGCAAAGAAAAGTAGGCAAAAGAAAGCGGCTCACACCGCCAACATTTCTTCCTGCCTGAGGGCCCCCAACCGGTCCCACACTTCACACGGCAGTGCCCTGGTTGGTGCTCGTTGCCAACGCTTCGAATGAACGCCTCACCCGCTTCAAACACCCGCACAAGGGCTAGCGTCAGCGAATGGTATCTGCCGCCCAGGTGGCAAACTGTGTGTAGGTTGTCGAGGCGTATAGCTCGGCGCTCTTACATCGAGGCGTGCGCTATCGGTCCGAAGTGAAGCGTGTGTAGCGCTACGGCCGACACACAGTTTGCCACCTGGGCGGCCGTGGACTGTCTGGCACGGCGTGCTGCAACGCGGGTGCGTGAAGTGGGTGATGCGCTGGATTAGAGCGTTGGCAACGAACGCGAACAAACAGGTTGCCGTGTGAAGTGTGGGACCGGTTGGGGGCCCTCAGGCGGGAACAAGAACTGGCGGTGTTAGCCGCTTTCTTTTGCCTACTTTTCTTTGCGGCGGCAAAGAAAAGTAGGTGCCGCCCCGCACAGGGGCGACGCGTGAAGCACGAAGGCAAAGCGCGGATGCCAGCAAAAACACGAGCAAACCACCCCAGCGTCGCAAGACAAAAACGAAACCTAAACCTCTTGATCAGGCGGCTCAATCATCGCCGCGGGCCGCGGCTCGCTAATAGCCGCATTGGCACCACTGCCATGCTGCTTCTCGATGAAATTCCTACGCTCTTCACGCGGCGTAACGCCAAACTTCTCCCGATAAGCATTAGAAAAATGCGCAGCAGAAGAAAACCCACACGCGAGACTAATCTGAACAACCGACTTGCTAGTCCGCTGCAACTGCGTCCGCGCCTTCGCAAGGCGCAAACCGAGGTAATACTTCGAAGGCATCGACCCAAGATATTGCCGAAACAGCCGCTCCAGCTGCCGGCGCGAAACGCCAACAAGCCCAGCTATCTCATCCGAAGTCAGCGGATCCTCAATATTCGCTTCCATCAACAGCAAAGCATCATTCAGGCGAGGATGCCGCTCGCCCGGCGCCGTCACGAACGGAATCCGCTGACGCTCTTCCCCGGACCGCAGCACGCCAACGCCTAAAGTATCGGCGATACGGTCAGCCAGCTCCGGCCCATGCTCACGCCCAATCATCGCCAGCATGAAATCGACGGTCGCCTGCCCGCCCGCGCAGGTCGCGCGATCACGATCGATCTCGAAGATCTGCTGCGTAACGATCGACCGCTCGAATTGCTCGGTGAACTGCTGATACGTCTCCCAGTTCACACTCACGCGATAACCGGAGAGTTGCCCCGCCATGGCCAGCCACCACACGCCGTGGTGAATCCCCGTCACAAGCGGCGTACGCTGCCCAACCCGCGACAGACTGGCAAGAAACAACCGGTAATCCGCAAACTGCTGAAAGCGCTCACTAACGAGAATCAGCCAGTCGCACGAAATCGCATCACCGAATGCGGCATCGGCGGGCCATTGCGCGCCGCCCGCGAGCGGCACCGGCCGGCCGTCCCACGAGCACACCTGCCAGCGGTACAACGCGCGGCCATCGATCTCATTGGCAAGGTTCAACGCATCGACAATAGGCCCGACGCCCGACATCGAAACGGGTGGCAACGCGACAATCGCGACCTGAGTCGTGCGTGCCGGACTGGACGACGGACGTGGCATTAACGTGTGCTGCGGGACGCCCGCTTACTTGAGACTGCCCGACAGGAACTGCTTGAGCCGCTCGCTCTTCGGCGTGGCCAGCACCTCGGACGGCACGCCCTCTTCCTCCGTGCGGCCCTGATGCAGGAACATCACATGGTTCGACACGTTGCGTGCAAAGCCCATTTCATGCGTCACGACGATCATCGTGCGGCCTTCTTCGGCGAGCTTCTGCATCACCTTCAGCACTTCGCCGACCAGTTCGGGATCGAGCGCGGAAGTCGGCTCGTCGAACAGCATCACGTCCGGGTTCATCGCCAGCGCGCGCGCAATCGCCACACGCTGCTGCTGCCCGCCCGACAGATGCGACGGATACTGCTTCTCCAGACGCGGTGCAAGACCGACCTTCTCCAGATACTCGCGCGCGCGGTCTTCCGCTTCCTTGCGCGACAGGCCGAGCACGTGAATCGGCGCTTCGACCACGTTTTCCAGCACGTTCATGTGCGCCCACAAATTGAAGTGCTGGAACACCATCGCGAGCTTCGTGCGGATGCGCTGAAGCTGCTTGTGATCCGCGACCTCGAAGTTGCCGTGACGATCGACCTTCGTGCGCACCGCTTCGCCATCGACAACGATCTGCCCGGCGTTCGGCCGCTCGAGAAAATTGATGCAGCGCAGGAACGTACTCTTGCCCGACCCGCTCGCACCGATGATGCTGATCACGTCGCCCTTGTTGGCATTCAGCGAGACGCCCTTCAGCACTTCGTTATCGCCATAGCGCTTGTGGATGTCCTGCACGGCGAGCTTGCAGGCTTCCGTTTGAGTCGTGTGGAGCAAGATGCTCTCCCAGAGTGAAGACGGGTGAAACGGTGCTTACGTATTACGGGCTCTCGGCCGATCAACGCCGCACGGCCAGGTACGCAAGCCAGTGACGCTCGGCGCGCCGGAACAACGCAACCAGCGCGAACGAAACAGCAAGATAAATCAGCGCCGCGAGCCCGAAAGCCTCGAACGAGCGGTACGTCGCGGAGTTCGCATCGCGCGCAACCTTCAGCACGTCGGGCACGGTGGCCGTGAAGGCGACGGTGGTCGCGTGCAGCATCAGGATCACTTCGTTACTGTACAACGGCAGCGCGCGGCGCAGCGCGGACGGTATCACAATCCGCCGGTACATCGTGAACCAGCTCATGCCATAGGCGCGCGCGGCTTCGACCTCGCCATGCGAGGTCGCGCGAATCGCGCCCGCGAAGATCTCCGTTGTGTACGCACAGGTGTTCAGTGCGAACGCGAGGATCGCGCAGTGAAAGCCGCTGCGGAAGAACGAATCGAGCAGCGCATGCGAGCGCACGAACTCCAGGCTGTACATGCCCGTGTAGATCAGCAGCAACTGCACATAGAGCGGCGTGCCGCGAAACACGTAGGTGTAGAGGCGCACGGGCGTCGACAGCCAGCGCTTCCTCGATACCCGCGCTACGGCCAGCGGTATCGACGCCACGAAACCGATGCCGATCGATGCGACCAGCAACCACAACGTGACGGCAAGACCCGAGATACGTTGCCCGTCCCAGTAAAGGAACGCGCGCCAGAACTGGTTGAGAATGTCGATCATGATCGTCTCCTGCGCGTGGCGCGAATTAGAGTTCGGCGTGTCGAACGCCGATCGAATAGCGCTTCTCCAGCCAGATCAGCACGAGGTTCGAGACCGTCGTGATGGCCAGATAGATCGCCGCGGCAACGAGGATGAAGAAGAACATGTTGAAGGTGCTCTTGCCGGCGTCCTGCGCGGCCTTGACGACATCGGCGAGTCCGATGATCGACACCAGCGCCGTCGCCTTCACGAGCACCTGCCAGTTGTTGCCGATGCCCGGCAGCGCAAAGCGCATCATCTGCGGGAACATGATGCGCGCGAATACGCGCGCGCCGCTCATGCCGTATGCCGCGCCCGCTTCGAGCTGGCCACGTGGCACAGCGAGAAACGCGCCGCGAAACGTCTCGGTGAAGTAAGCGCCGTAGATGAAGCCGAGCGTCAGCACGCCCGCGACGAACGGGTCGATGTCGAATTGCGGCAGGTTCAACGCGTCGGTCAGGTTGTTGACGGCGATCTGGATGCTGTAGAAGAGCAGCAGCATGAGAACCAGGTCGGGCACCGAGCGGATCAGCGTCGTGTAGCCCGTCGCGATCGCGCGCATCGGCCGGCTCAACGACAGCTTCGCCGCCGCACCGATCAGGCCGAGCACGACGGCCGTCGCCAGAGATAGAACCGACAGCTCGATCGTCTTGATCGTGCCCTCGAGGAGCACCGGGCCAAAGCCATATAAGAACACGCGTGTCTCCTTTGAGGTTATCCGGACCGCCGCAACGAACTGCGGCATGGCGCGGATACTCGCAAGCAAAAATAATTTGCTCAAACCGGGACATGCGCTTGTTGTGCATCGCAACATCGGCGAAGGCGCCGCACGGCGGGCGTTGGACGCCCGCTATAGCGGGCGCTATCCGTTTGTAAGCCGATGGCGCGCACGCAGCAGGTGCTGCGAATTAGCAAGTTTGCGGTCGCTTTTTCGATAGACGCGCGAAGCCGCCCGCATGCTCGCAAACCCGCGCCGATTGGGGCTTTCCCTGAAAGACAGCCGCATCCGATACTGCCAGGCGCTTCCCGTGGAAGCCGTCTCGACGCACCCGCGTTAGACTGGCTTCTCCCTTCCGACACCCGACGCTTCCGCGACAAGGATCGCCGCATGACACTTCGTCCCGACTCCACGACGCTCGACGCCTACACCCACGACGCCGCCCGCTACTCGCGCGAATGGCTCGACCAGCCGCCGCCCGACGACATGTATGCACTGTGGGAAAGCCATCTGCTGCCGACCGGCAAGACGGCCGATATCGGCTGCGGCAACGGGCGCGACGCCGCGTGGCTCGCGGACCATGGGTATCGCGTGACGGGGTTCGATGCGTCGGCGGGTTTGCTCGAAGAAGCGCGGCGGCTCTATCCGCAGATTGCGTTTCGCACCGCGTCGCTGCCGTCGCTCGCCGAGATCGACGAGCAGTTCGACAACGTGGTCTGCGAAACCGTGCTGATGCATCTGCCCGTCGACGCGATCACCGATGCCGTCGACAACCTCGTGCGCATCCTGCGCCCCAACGGCATGCTGTATCTGTCGTGGCGCGTGACGGAGGGCGTGGACGCGCGCCAGCCAGATGGACGACTCTACTCGGCGTTCGAGCCGTCGCTCGTCACGGACGCGCTGACCAGCTGCGTGATCCTGTTCGCCGACGACACGACCAGCGCCAGTTCCGGCAAACGCGTGTGCCGGATCATCGCGGCGAAGCGGTCCGAGGACTGAGCGCGTATCCGACGGGGCATCAATCGATGCCGAGACAGGCGCGGATTGCGGGCAGCATCGCCTCGACGGCCGCGCGCCCTTCCGCGATCGCGGGCTCCGCACGGTGAAAGTCGAAGATGCCCATACCCGCGAGGCGCGGCTGGATCAGGATGTCGGCCGGTTCGCCCGCGAGGCGGCTGCGCGTGATCCGCACCTGCATGATGTCGATGCTTTGCGCGATCGAACTGAGCATCGACGGCACGCGCGCGCTCGGCGCAGGCGCCACACGCACGTCGCGCGAATGCTGTTCGGGCGAGGGCTGCAGCCAGTTCGGAAACGGCTTGCCGTTGCGCCGTAGCAGAACGGGTGGCGCAGGCGTCGCGATCGCGGGCGGCGGCGCATCGGGATCGAGCGGCAGCGGCTCGGATTCTTCGACGGCTCGCTCGATGACGGCCTCGATCGATTCTTCCGTCGGCATCGGCGGCAGATCGACCACCGCGCCGCCGAAGTCGCGGCCATTGAGAATGTCATTGTTCAGGTCCACGGCGATCACGCAGTCGGCCCGCATGCCGCGCGCCGCCGACACAGGCACGGGGTTCGACAGCCCGCCGTCGACGAGCCACACGCCCTCGTGCAGCACCGGCGTGAAAATGCCCGGAATCGCAATCGACGCGCGCACGGCGTCCACCACGCCGCCGTCCTGCAGCCACGTCTCGCGGCCCGAATCAAGTTCCGTCGCGACGGCGGCGAACGGCATCTGCAACTGGCTGATCTCTCGTCCGTTGAAACGGTTCGCAAACACCTGGATGACTTTCCTGCCGCCGAGCAGCCCGCCCGAAAAACGCAGATCGAGCAGACGCACGACCGACTGCCACGTGAGCCCCGTCACCCACTCTTCGAGCCAGTCGAGATCGCCGTTCGCATAGACGGCGCCGACCAGCGCGCCGATCGACGTGCCCGCCACGAGGTCCGGCTTGATGCCCGCGTCGTGCAGCGCCCGGATCGCACCGATGTGCGCCCAGCCGCGCGCGGCTCCGCCGCCGAGCACGAGGCCGATGCGCTTGTATCGCCTACGTGTGGCCATTGTTATTTTCTCCCTTGATTACAGGCGTTTTCTGTTTGGACCGTGGCGCGCGGCTTTTGTTTTCAGCCCTCTTTTAGCCCTCGCTTCCGGACACGCTGCTCGCCCAGGCTTATCCGCCCTCCGTCAGTGCCCGCGCATCACGTCCGAGCGCGAGGTCGTGTAGACGACGTGATTGACGTCGAAATGCACGTTGAAAAAGCCTTCTTGAGTGACGCCGCCTTCGCGCCACTTCCAGCTCCATACCGTCTCGGGCTTGAGCGGATAAACGGCCACTTCGCCGGGCTTGCCGAGCAGACGGCGCACTTCGTCTTCCGTCATGCCGGCGCGGATCTTCGCGAAGTTCGCGGCCGTCAGCACCTGCGTGATCGCCTGCAACGTGCCGTCCGGCCCGATGTCGACCATGTACGTGTTGAGGCCTTGTGGACCGCGCGGATATTCGAAGCGCTTCGAGCCGTCGGTGAACTGGCGCTCGGTTTCGGGCTTGCCCATCTGGTCGCGGATCTGCGCTTCCGTCGTGATGCCGGGCGTGAGCCCCTTCAGAAGCAGCGCATCCGGTTTGACGGCGTTGAAAAATTCCTTGAGCTTTTGCACGGCTTGCTCGCTCTGCTGGTCGTCGCAGCCGGCGAGCGCGGACAGCGCGCCTGCCATGGCCACGGAAAGCATCATGTTGCGCAACGAGGTGCGATTAACCATCTTCGATAACTTGCTAGACACAAACGATGTGAACGACACAGAGCATAACCCGGTCGACAGCCGGATCGCGAACGATGGCTGCGCAGATGTGTATGGAAAGTTAAAGAATTGCTACGCGAGATTTCTCGTGCGCGAGAAATGCGAACAGCGATGAACCCACGGAGAAGGCTTGCGAAGGGAAACGTGGTGGCGCATGCAGCAACATGAAAAGCGTTTCGGCCAGAAGCCACATGTGCTTCTGGCCGTGACGCAATTTTCACTGCTATGACGACCGCAAACGACAGCGGCCGCTGGCCCCTCGACTATCCTGCAAGTGCTGACAATCTAGCGTCAGGTTCGAAAATGCGCGAGAGCGCGTTTACACCGAATCGGCTGACGAATCGCATGCGATCTCGCGTGCGGCGGCCAACGATTAGCGTCGGCACGCCAGCCTCATGATTGCGTGATGCGTGTGAAGTCATCGCGCCGACGCGCCGGGCATCCTGCCTGCACCCGGCTGACCCGGCCGACCCGGTTCGTCCGGGTGTGTACTGCGTAGCCGACCTACGCGTGACGTGAGGGGCCGGCCGGCGTCGAGGTCCGTGGAGGCCGCCGCCTCGTCACGCGGGTATGCATTGCGCAGATCCGCGTCGTTGGCGGCGACGATGACACATTAGCGCTCGCGCGCGCCTCATTCCGTGCGACGGCACACGCATCGGACCTTCTCGAAGCAACCGGAAACGCATTTCGTGCCCTGTTTTCAGGGGTTTTCTGCATCGCCGCCCGCGCAGCCTTCGATTCACGCACACACCGACCCTGCTGCCGGCAGGGACATGATCAGCCCGCCAGCAGGAACGGGAGCGCTTTGGCACAATCGCGTTTTCCCGCACGCCACGCGGACCCGCGCTTCGTCCTTGCAAAAGGCGATAGTTGGCCGCACATCGATTCCATGATCCCCTTTTCCGTCCTCGACCTTTCTCCCATCACGGCTGGCGCGAGCGCGACCGATGCGTTCCGCAATTCGCTCGATCTTGCGCAGCACGCCGAGCAATGGGACTACAAGCGCTTCTGGCTCGCCGAGCATCACAACATGACGGGTATCGCGAGCGCGGCGACGTCGGTCGTGATCGCGCACGTCGCGGGCGGCACGAAGACGATTCGCGTCGGCTCGGGCGGCGTGATGCTGCCGAATCACGCGCCGCTCGTGATCGCCGAGCAGTTCGGCACGCTGGCGTCGCTGTTTCCGGGGCGTATCGATCTGGGCCTGGGCCGCGCGCCCGGCACCGACCAGACCACCGCCCGCGCGCTGCGCCGCGATCTGAACGGCAGCGCCGATTCGTTCCCTGACGACGTCGTCGAACTGCAGCGCTATTTCGCTGATCCCGTGCCGGGGCAGCGCGTGCGCGCCGTGCCTGGCGCAGGCCTGAAGGTGCCGTTGTGGCTGCTCGGCTCGAGCCTGTTCAGCGCGCAGCTGGCGGCCGCGCTCGGTCTGCCGTTCGCGTTCGCGTCGCACTTCGCGCCGGATTACATGATGCAGGCGCTGCACGTGTATCGCGCGCAGTTCCGTCCGTCGGAAACGCTCGACAAACCTTACGCGATGGTCGGCGTGAACTTGTTTGCCGCCGACACCAATGACGAAGCGCGCCGCCTCTTCACGTCGCTGCAGCAGCAGTTCATCAATCTGCGGCGGGGCACGCCGGGCCAGTTGCGGCCGCCCGTCGATCACCTCGCGGTGTCGGAGATGGAGTTGAGCAGCGTGCAGCACTCGCTCGCGTGCTCGGTGATCGGCGATCGCGACACGGTGCGCGACGGTCTGCGCTCGATCATCCAGCAGACGGGCGCGAACGAACTGATGCTCACCGCGCAAATTTACGATCACGCGGCGCGACTGCGTTCGTTTGAAATCGGCGCGCAAGTGCGCGACGAACTGGCCGACGCCTGAACGGGAGAGAGTCAACAACTGCGCCGGCACGCGCGCCCGCGTCCGGCTGAAGCGAAGGCGCACCGCTGCCTTTGCTTCGAACAGACCATCGTCCCCGGCTCAATGGTTGCGGGCGCGGCGGCACGCCCGTCGAGCAACGCCTTGTGAAAGGCCGTTGGGTCCTGCATCTGCGGCGCACGTCGGGCGGCGCGGCATCCTTGCCGAAAGCCGTCCCTGTCGCCGATCAGCAGCGTCGGCGTTTTCAGCAGCCCAAGCTCATAGACGACCGGTTGCGTATAAAAGTCAGCACAATAAACGTTTCACCGATGCCCCCAAAAAGGCGCTTGCCGGCCCGCTTTAGCCGTTGTGACCGGTGCGGCACCAAGGGCCGCTTCTGAATATCTTCGGACCTTGCTTCGCTCCCGTTCACAACCAGAGTGGGCCACGCAATGTCATCTTCCGATCGTCCTCCTCGCGCACTACCATTCCTTCACGTTCCGATGACCTCGTCGCGGTAATTCACGGGAAGCGTTTGACGGCACTCGACAGGCGATGCCGCGGCGCCCAATCGGGCCGCGAACCCTCATCTGTGCGAAATCTGTGTGAGATACGGAATAACACCGCATCTGCCTGGTTCACTCCAATGAGACCTGTTTATAGCAACGGGAGAACCATCGTGCGTACCCCAAGTCCCCGTACCGCGCGGACGATCCTGAGCGCCGTCATTGTCCTGGCGATCTCGGCGCTTTGCGACTCACCTGCCTTCACTGCCGGCTTGCAGACCGACGGTACGTCTAACGAAGCCCCCTTCCTGGCGGAGAACAATACCGCCATGACAAGAATGATGGACGGCATGTCGACGAGACCGACGGGCGACGTCGATCGCGATTTTGTCGCAATGATGGTGCCTCACCATCAAGGTGCCATCGACATGGCGCAGGCCGAACTGCGTTACGGTCACAACGAACAGTTGCGCCGCATCGCGCAAGAGATCGTCGTCGAGCAACAACAGGAAATCGTCGCCATGCGCGTCGCACTCGGACAACCATTGCCATCGCCTGCCCCCGCTCCCGACCAGCAAAAGCCGGCGTCCATGCCTGTCGCCCCTGTTCACCGGACGTCCGGCCAAGGCATGCAAATGAACATGCCAAACCCTATGCAGGAGGAGCAGCAATGAAACGCCAATCGAGAATCACCATCGCGTTGTCGGCATCCATGCTGGTGGCAGCGCAGTTCGCGTGGGCTGGGCAGGCCCCTGGATCGCAGTCCGACCCTGACATTCCCGTAAGCCACCACGATCGCGTTTACGCCGCCGAGCAGTTTTCGAACACAGTGTCGGTGATCGACCCGGCCGACAACAAGCTGCTTGGCCTGATTCGCCTCGGCGATCCCTCGCCGGGCAATTTCAGTCCGTTGTACAAAGGTCAATTACTTGTGCATGGCATGGGTTTCTCGCCGGACCACCACACGATTGCGGTTGTCTCGATCGGATCGAACTCGGTTTCATTCATCGACACGCAGACTAACGCCGTCAAGCATGTCACCTACGTCGGCCGCTCGCCTCACGAGGCTTTCTTTACGCCCGATGGAAAGGAAGTCTGGGTGACCGTGCGCGGTGAAAACTACGTCGCTGTCCTCGACGGAAAAACGTACGAGGAGAAAACACGCATTACTGTCCCGGCTGGCCCCGGAATGCAGATATTCTCACCGGACGGAAAATACGGTTACGTCTGCTCGTCCTTCAACCCGGAGATCGAGGTGGTGTCCGTGGCCGACCATAAGATCGTCGGCAGGGTCCAGCAGGCCAGCCCTTTTTGTCCCGACCTGGCGGCGACGCCCGACGGCAAGCAGGTCTGGTTCACGCTGAAGGACACCGGCAAGGTCCAGGTGTTCGATGCAAGGCCGCCATTCGCGCTGATCAAAACACTCGACACAGGCCCAATCACGAATCACGTGAACATCGTGCATAACGACAAGGGCACGTTCGCGTACGTCTCCGTTGGAGGCCTGAATGTAATCAAGGTGTTCCGAACCGACGACTTTTCGCAGGTCGCGACGATACCTGTCGGCAACTTGCCGCATGGGCTCTGGCCGTCGGGGGACGGCAGCCGCATCTATGTCGGGCTGGAGAACGCCGATGCGATGGCTGCGATCGACACGCTGAGCAACACGGTCATCGCGACTGTGCCCATTGGCCAGGCGCCGCAGGCTGTCACCTATGTGCCGAATGCGGTGCCGGAAGGCGATGCTACGCAGAACCTGCAGACGCTGGGCCTGGCTGGTCAGAGCGTCCATCTTGCACTGGTGCCGGTGGGGGCGGGCAAGACGGCGGATGCCACCCATGCACCTACGACTGTCGCGTTGTTCGACCAGGGCCTCGTGCAGGTTCTCCAGGTCGCTGTCACTGGTCTGCAACCGAAGCAGCCCTACGTACTAGGTCTTGCCGATAACCCCGATGGCATGGGTGACCTGCAGGTGCTCGCGAATTTCATGTCCAATCCGGCCGGCTCGGCGATCGTCAATGCTCTCGGGCAGATTCGCCAACTGATCACACCAGGAATGGGCAATGCCGATGACAAGCGCCGCTACCTCGTGGTCGCCCCGCAAGGGTCGGGCAAGCCTGGGGCACCCGTACAGGTGCAGTCGCCGTAACCGGTTCCGCCGCCACGTCTCGTTCGAGGTGGCGGCGCGGCGATCCTTGCCGATCGCCGTCGTGTCCTTCTGACCGATCAGCAGCGGCGTCGGCATCTTCCGCAGCCCGAGTTCATGGACGACCGGCTGCGAAACTTGCCCGGCTCTCCGTCTCATATTCAACGGAGAACGGTTGTCGAGCTGCGAGAAGTGCCGGCAACAGATGATCCATTCAGCTGTACGACTCGCCGCAGATGAGAACCCCCGTCAAGGCGCGCCTCTCTCGTCTATCACGCGCTTTGCTGCGTTGAATCCTGCCGTCAAGGCGTCATCCACCGTGTCGAAGACTCGATTGCCTTCTCCGACGAGCCCAATCGGTGAGCCTACCGGTCTTATCGGGTCCACCGTGCAGATACTCACCATTGCAACGTACCCCACCGGGGGCCCATAGGTGAATTCGCTTGACACGGCCCGCACCGACTCAAGCTTCACGGTGACCTCAAAGCCTTTGTACAAGACCATTTTTTCCATTGATTGACTCCCAGACTGGCAGACCGCGAGCCGGTCGCACGCGCGAATACAACGTAGCACAACAACATGCCGTGCAGCGCTGGTTTTTGCGGTCGGTCGCCAGGGCGCAAATGCTGGCGGCTCGCGATTCGCCTGAATGCACGCTCCCTCACAGCGACCGCCATCACCGCGGCTGCCTGTGGGCAAGTGACGGCGCGTGCCACT
Organism: Paraburkholderia steynii; assembly: GCF_900100565.1. Lineage (NCBI taxonomy): Bacteria > Pseudomonadati > Pseudomonadota > Betaproteobacteria > Burkholderiales > Burkholderiaceae > Paraburkholderia > Paraburkholderia steynii. The sequence continues at coordinate 234,356 of NZ_FNDI01000006.1, forward strand.
CAACAGCTTGGGTTTGCCATGCGGTCTCCTGGACCCGGCAGCAAATCGCCAAATGCCCCGGCAGTTTTCCTATCGATGAACGCTGGAATACGCTGGCGGGACAGAAAGCCGTTTGAACGCTCACCGATTCGTCGGCACCGCCGCCAACCCGTCCAGCAACGCCTTGTGAAACGCCGCCGGGTCCTGCATCTGCGGCGCATGGCCGAGTTCGGCGAACTCGACGAGTGTCGCGTGCGGAATCGCCTTCGCCGCCGCCTTGCCCAGCTCCGGGTAGTGACCGATCTTCGCGCGTACCTCGGGAGGCGCGGCGTCCTTGCCGATCGCCGTCGTATCCTTCTGCCCGATCAGCAGCAGCGTCGGCATGCTCAACTGCCCAAGCTCATAGACGACCGGCTGCGTGTAGATCATGTCGTACAACAGCGCCGAATCCCACGCGACTTCCTTCTTGCCCGGCCCGCGGTACATCCCCGCGAGCATCTGCACCCACGGCTCGAAATCGCTGCGCCACTGGCCCGAGTAGTAGGTCGCCTGCTCGTAGCGGCGGATGCCGTCCGCCGTGGTCTTCAGTTCGCGCTCGTACCACTGGTCGACGGATAGCGACGGTACGCCCTTCGCCTTCCAGTCCTCCAGCCCAATGGGATTGACGAGCACCAGTTGCTGCGTCTGCGCCGGGTACATCAGCGCGTAGCGGATGGCCAGCATGCCGCCCGTCGAATGTCCGACGATAGTCGCGTTCTTCACGCCGATCGATTCGAGCAGCGCATGGGTGTTGCGTGCGAGCTGCTGAAAGCTGAACTGGTAGCGCTGCGGCTTGCTCGACTTGCAAAAGCCGATCTGGTCGGGCGCGATCACCCGATACCCCGCCGTCGACAGCCGCTCGATCGTGCTTTCCCATGTCGCGCCGCAAAAATTCTTGCCGTGCAGCAGCACGACGGTGCGGCCGTTCGGATGCTCGGGCGCGATGTCCATGTAAGCCATATGCAGCGCCTCGCCTTGCGAGGTGAACTCGAACTGCCGTACGGGCGCGGGATAGTTGAAGCCCTGCAACTCGGGGCCGTACGCGGGACCGTCGTCGGCGGCGGGCCCGCTCGAGGCGGGCGCGGCGGCGGCATTGACGGCATCGGCGGCGCACGCATCGAGGCCCAGCATGGCGATGCAGGCGGACAGGGAAACGGCAACGAGGGATGAACGGAGTGTCATAGGGTGGCGGACAAAGGCAAGGACAGGAGCAAGGGAAACCCAGGCCCGTCATGATGCCCGCGTCGCGGCCCGCTTGCAGCGGCGCGTGCAATGGCCTCGCCGAAGCAGCCGCGCCCGCGCTTCAAACAGCCGTTTCAAGTCCCGCACGAGTTCCGCGCGTGATCCGTCCGGCATAATTTGCCCGAACGGCTGACGGCTAGGCATCGCGAGGCCGCCTTTTCTACCGACCCGTGCGCGGCCCTCTCCCGCCGGACCATGCACGAATGTGGCATGGCGAACGCGGCATGTTGCGCGCGGCAGGCGCATGGTCCAGACTAATCGCTGGCCGGCGGGAACGTGCATTGAGAACGCCAGCCGACAGCCAGGGCCAGAAGCCATCGCGCAAAAGACCAAGACCACAACAACAACGCACAGCGTCAGATAAAAGACAAAAAGCACAGCAACGCCGGGGCAAACAAAAGCTTCCACCAGGGCTCACCAATAAACGGAGACGCACATGGATTCGCCGGCAAGCCTCAACGATCTTCAACACACGACACTCGCCATCGTCCTCGCGGGCGGACGCGGCACGCGCCTCGGACCGCTGACGAACAAGCGCGTGAAGCCCGCCGTACACTTCGGCGGCAAATACCGGATCATCGATTTCGCGCTGTCCAACTGCCTGAACTCGGGCATCCGCCGGATTGCCGTCGTCACGCAATACAAGGCGCACTCGCTGCTGCGGCACGTACAGCGCGGCTGGGGCTTCCTGCGCGGCGAGTTCAACGAGTTCATCGACCTGTGGCCGGCGCAGCAGCGCGTCGAAGGCGCGCACTGGTATCGCGGCACGGCCGACGCCGTGTTCCAGAACCTCGACATCATCCGTTCCATCGGCCCGAAATACGTCGTCGTGCTGGCGGGCGATCACATCTACAAGATGGACTACACGCGGATGGTGATGGATCACGTCGAATCGGGCGCCGATTGCACGGTCGGCTGCATCGAAGTGCCGCGCATGGAAGCGACGGCGTTCGGCGTGATGCACGTCGACGAGCAGCGCCGCGTGACGGGCTTCGTCGAAAAGCCCGCCGATCCGCCCGCGATGCCCGGCCACCCCGACATCGCCCTCGCCAGCATGGGCATCTACGTGTTCAGCGCCGACTACCTGTACTCGCTGCTCGAGGAGAACATCAGCAGCGTCGCGACCGACCACGATTTCGGCAAGGACATCATTCCGCGCGTCGTCACGACGGGGACGGCGATCGCGCATCCGTTCAGCATGTCGTGCGTGTCGTCGGACCCGAACGTCGAGCCGTATTGGCGCGACGTCGGCACGATCGACGCGTACTGGGCCGCCAATCTCGATCTGGCGTCGACGATTCCCACGCTCGACCTCTACGACCGCAACTGGCCGATCTGGACGCACCAGGAACAGCTGCCGCCCGCCAAGTTCGTGCGCGACCTGAACGGGCTGCAAGGCTCGGGCACCAACCTGATCGTGTGCGGCGGCTGCGTGATCTCCGGCTCGCAGATTTCGCGCTCCGTGCTGTCGTCGAATGTGGTGGTGAATTCGTTCTGTAACATCGCTGAGGCAGTCTTGTTGCCGCAGGTGTCGATCGGCGCGAGTTGCCGGTTGCGCAAGGTCGTAATTGACCGCGGTTGTCAGATTCCCGACGGCACCGTGATCGGCGAAGACCCGGTGCGCGACGGCGAACGCTTCTACCGGACCGACAGCGGCGTCGTGCTGGTGACGGCCGAGGCGCTCAAGCGGCAGTCGGCGGCTGCACGGTAGCGCCCGGCGGGGGGACAAGGCAGGCACGGCGACCGCAGGCGGCACGCGACGAAGCACGACGCAGTGCGCAGCGCTCCAGCGGGAGCCGCCGCGCGCCGCCCGTCTCCGTTGCGCTCCGTCAAGCTCCGTTATGCGCGCGCTGCACGGCGCGGATCGACACCGTGCGACGCACCGAAACGACACTGCGCAATCCACCGCAACCCTAGCGAACAGGACTGAAGCCCATGACGATCCGCGCGCTGCATGTCGCAAGCGAGCTGTATCCCCTTCTGAAAACGGGCGGCCTCGCCGATGTCGCGGGCGCGCTGCCGCCCGCGCTGATCGAGCTGGGCGCCGACGCGCGCGTGCTGCTGCCCGGCTTTCCCGCTGTGATGGCCGGGCTGTCGGACCTGCAGCCCGTCGCGCGGATCGGCGATCGCTTCGGCGCATCGAACGTCACGCTGGAGCGCGGCACGCTGCCCGCGAATGGCCTGGTCGTCTACGTGATCCGCGCGCAGACGCTGTATGACCGCGTGGGCAATCCGTATCTCGACGCCGAACACGTGCCGTACGGCGACAACGCTCAACGCTTCGCGATGCTCGGCTGGACAGCCGCGCAGATCGCGCAGCATCTCGACCCCGCATGGGCGCCGCAGATCGTCCACGCCCACGACTGGCACGCGGGGCTCGCGCCCGCCTATCTGAAAGCGGCCGAACGCGAGCACGGCAAGCCCGCCGCACGCACAGTGTTCACCGTCCACAACCTCGCGTATCAGGGCGTCTTCCCGTCGCATCAGTTCGGCCAGCTCGGACTGCCCGCCGACTTCTTCAATATGAGCGGCGTCGAGTTCTACGGACAGATGTCGTTCCTGAAGGCGGGCCTGTTCTACAGCGACCGCATCACGACCGTCAGTCCGACCTATGCGCGCGAAATCCAGACGCTCGCGCAGGGCGGCGGCCTGGACGGGCTGTTGAGCCAGCGCTCGCATGATCTGTCGGGCATTCTGAACGGCGTCGACTATACGATCTGGCAGCCGACCACCGACTCGCTGATCGCCGCGCATTACACCGACACGCGCCTTGTCGGCAAGCGTGCGTGCAAGACGGCGCTGCAGGAGCGCTTCCATCTCGCGCCGAAAAGCGACGCGCTGCTGTTCGGCGTCGTGAGCCGGCTGACCGAACAGAAAGGCCTCGATCTGCTGCTCGCGGCGCTGCCCGAAATCATCAAGCGCGGCGGCCAACTGGTCGTGTTCGGCACGGGCGACCCGGCGCTCGAAAACGGTTTGCAGCTCGTCGCACAGGCGCATCCCGAGAGCGTCGCCGTCGAACTCGGCTTCGACGAAACGCTCGCGCATCAGATCGTCGCGGGCAGCGACGTGATTGCCGTGCCGTCGCGGTTCGAGCCGTGCGGCCTGACGCAGCTCTATGCGCTCGCGTATGGGTCGCTGCCGCTCGTGCATCGCGTGGGCGGCCTTGCTGATACGGTCGTCGACGCGTCACTGGAAAACATCGCCGACGATCAGGCGACAGGCTTCGTGTTCGAGCGCTTCGAACCGGAAGCGCTCACGGCCGCGATCCGCCGCGCATTCGCACTGTATGCGCGGCGCACCGACTGGAAAGCCACGCAGCGCCGCGCGATGCGCCAGGACTTCGGCTGGGGCGCGTCGGCGGAGCGCTATCTCGCGCTGTACCGCGAGCTGGTGTGAGCGCGTAAGCCGGTAAGCGCGCCGCATGATCTTGCGCAACATCGGCTTGCGCATTGATGGTTCGGCGCAACACGACGGGGCCGGATCGATTCCGGCGCGCGAAAACTCATGTATCTTGTGATGAACAGGGCGTGACGCGCCCTGTCGGCGACGCGCTGTCGCGCATCGTCGTTCGTCGTTCGTCGTTCGTCGTTCGTTGTTCGCCGCGCCAAAGCGGTGCATCGAAGCTGCTCATCCGTCGCGTATTCTTTCTCCCGGCGCCCTTCTCGCGCCGTATCGGTTCGACATGAAAAACGTTCTGAGCATCCAGTCGCACGTCGTATTCGGGCACGCGGGCAATAGCGCCTCGGTGTTCCCGATGCGGCGTCTTGGCGTCAATGTGTGGCCGCTCAACACGGTGCAGTTCTCGAACCATACGCAGTACGGCCATTGGGAAGGTAGCGCGATCGATGCGTCGCAGATGCTCGCGCTCGTCGAAGGGATTGGCGCGATTGGCGTGCTGCCTCGCTGCGACGCCGTGCTATCGGGCTATCTCGGCACGCCTGAGCAGGCGCAGTCGGTGATCGAGATCGTGCGCGCCGTGAAGTCGGCGAACCCGCATGCACGCTATTTCTGCGATCCGGTGATGGGCACGTCGACGGGCTGTCGCGTCGAGCCGGGCATTCAGGAGTTTCTGGTCCGGACGATGCCCGAAGTGTCCGACGTGATGTGCCCGAACCATAGCGAATTGCAACGGCTCGTGGGGCGCGAGATCGAGACCGTCGAGGAAGCCGTCGCGGCGTGCCGAGAGGTGATGGAGCGCGGGCCGAAGATGATGCTCGTCAAGCATCTGCTCGATCGCAACAGCCTCGCGGACCGCTTCAACATGCTCGTCGTCACGCAGCGTGAAGCGTGGATGGGACAACGGCCGCTCTATCCGTTCGCGCGGCAGCCGGTAGGCGTCGGCGATCTGACGAGCGCAGTGTTCGTCGCGCGCACGCTGCTCGGCGATTCGGTGCGTAGCGCGTTCGAGCATACGGTCGCCGCCGTGAACGCCGTCGTGCATGCGACGTGGGACGCCGGGCGTTATGAGTTGGAGATCATCGCCGCGCAGGATGAAATCGCCCGTCCACGGGAATGGTTCGATGCGTGGGTGGTGGAGTCGGCTTAGGCAGCAGACTTAAGGCAACGGGCACAAGAAACGCCCCCGTCAGCCTGACGTCCTATAATGCGTGCCGCGCGTAAAAACGCGCGGCATTTTTTATTGGCACTGGTTGACTGGCAAGAGAGGCATCGATGGACGGCACTATCCGCAGCGAACGTGAAGAGCAGTTTGAAGAGTTGTGCATCAGCGTCGACGCAGACGAGACGCACGAGCAGGAAGCGATCGAATTCTTCGAAGCGCAATTCGGCGAAGCGGATTTCGATGCCGCGCAATGGCTCGATATTGCGCTGTACTATTCGCCCGCCGTCGCGCGCGGCATCGTCGACATGGTCACGCCCGACGACAAGGCGCGCAGCAACATCGCCCAGGTGATCGCCGACAATCTCGACATCTCGTACGGCGAAGACGAGTGCCAGCAGTTCGCGGAAACGATCCAGTTCGCGCTGGCCAATGGCGTGCCCGTCGATCTCGACGTGGTGCTCGACGGCTGTCACCGCGCGATCGACGACCTCGATACGTGGGCCGAAGACGACGTGAAGGAACCGCTGCTACGTCTGCGCGAAGAACTGTTGCGCATGCAGGGCGAGCAGTGAACGCTCCGCTTTAGAACACACCTACGCACACACCCGCGCGCAGCGCTTTCGGCATCAGGCGCTGCGCGATTCAAACGTGCCCGATCAGGCGGCACCACAAGCGCATCACGCGGCCCTCCTCCGCGCCCTCCTGCCCGACATCCCGCTTCATCTTCGCAGCCAACGCTTAAAAACGAGCGGCGACGCTGTGCTGAAATGCGCATCCAACATGCCGCGAACTGCCAAGACGCACGCATATTGGCTTTCTATATTCGCGCCACGGATCGGCTGCAGCACGCGGGTTGCGCGACATTCCCGGTCCGGCGGCAGACGGCGCGCAGTGGTTTTGGCTTTGGTGTTTTCCAGCATTGCCTTGCACACTGCAACGTCCGTAATCTCGTCCGTGTTTTTAGTCCGTGCATTGTTTGCATACGCATCGAAGGAGACCTGTCGACACACTGCATCGCGCAATCCGACCGGCAGCGCCGCGCTTTCGAATCACGCGCGGCGCGCATTGCAAGCCGGCTGTTTTTCCCATCCCTGTCTGCCGATGTAAGGAGAAACCATGAGCTTTTGCAAGACGCTGAACCCGTTTGCCGTGGTGTTGGGCGCCGCGCTGTCCATCGCGCCGCTCGCCAGTTTCGCCGCCGACGAACTGCCCGTGAAAATCGGTTTCGCCGCGCCGATGACGGGCGCCAACGCCGGCTACGGCAAAGACCTGCAGAACGGCGTGCGGCTTGCCCTCGAAGAAGCCAACGCGCAGAAGATCAAGATTGGCGACAAGGTCGCGCACTTCGACCTCGTGTCCGAGGACGATCAGGCCGACCCGCGCATCGGCGTGCAGGCCGCGCAGAAACTGGTGGATCAGAACGTGTCGGGCATCGTCGGCCATTTCAATTCGGGCACGACGATCCCTGCATCGCAGATCTATGAGCAGGCGGGCATTCCGATGATCGACCCTGCCGCGACGAACCCGACCATCACGAATCGCGGGTTTGCGAACACGTTCATGGTGATCTCGACGGACGCGCAGAACGCCGGCAACGCGGGCACGTACGCGGTGAAAACCACCAAGGCCAAGCGCATTGCGATCATCGACGACCGCACGGCATTTGGCCAGGGCGAAGCGGACGAGTTCGAGAAGGCGGTGAAGGCGGCGGGCGGCAACATCGTGGCGCGCGAGTTCACGAGCAACACGGCTGTCGACTTCAGCACGCAGCTCACGAAGATCAAGTCGACCAATGCCGATCTGATTTTCTTCGGCGGGCTCGATACGCAGGCGGCTGCGATTGCGAAGAAGATGAAGCAGCTTGGGATGACGGCGCAACTGCTGGGTGGCGGCGGTGTTGAAGACCCTGAGTTCATCAAGCTTGCCGGCGATGCGGCCGAAGGCGCGATGGCGTGGGAGTATGGCCGACCGCTCGCGCAACTGCCGGGTGGCAAGGACTTCTCGGCGAAGTTCAAGAAGCGGTTTGGCGATGACATTCTGTCGTATGCGCCGTTCGGGTATGACGCGGCGTGGGCCGTGATCAAGGCGATGGAAACGGCGAAGTCGACGGACCCGAAGGTTTATCGCTCAGCGCTGAAGTCGATCAGTTTTGAAGGGGTGACGGGGACGATTTCGTTTGATGCCACAGGGGCGTTGAAGAGTGCTGCTTCCACCCTGTATCAGGTTAAGAATGGGGTTTGGGTGCCTGTTGTTACGAAGAGTGGGGTTTAAGGTTTAGGGTTTGGGGTTGGTTTTGCCAGCGGGCGCTATGTTTTGGTTTGTATGGCGCTTTGCTGGCATTCGCCGGTTGAGCCTTCGCGGTGCGGACGTTGCCGGGCTGTTTTGGCTTTGCGCTGGCATCCGCGATTCGTTAGCGTGCTTCAAGCGTCGCCCCTGTGCGGGGCGGCACCTACTTTTCTTTGCCGCCGCAAAGAAAAGTAGGCAAAAGAAAGCGGCTAACACCGCCAGTGCTAGTGTTTGCCTGAGGGCCCCCAAAGGTTCTTACGCTTC